>DATCMP010000453.1:0-5365 GCA_036563365.1 Thermomicrobiales bacterium | reverse complement strand
CGATCTCTCCCGGCTGGCAGCGCTCGCCGCCGACGCGCGGGCAGTGCTCCTGGCCGCGCCGGTCCCCGCCGCCATCGCGTCAGCAATCGCCGCAGGTTACGGTGCGCTATGGGCCGACGCGCCTGTGCCGGTGGCGGTGCGCTCGTCGGCCACGGCGGAAGACCTCCCCTACGCGAGTTTCGCGGGTCAGCAGGATACCTACCTCAATATCGTCGGCCACGCGGCGGTCATCGACGCGGTGCGGCGCTGCTGGGCCTCACTCTGGACCGACCGCGCGGTCACCTACCGCGCCAGCAACCGGATCGACCCGCGCGGCGTACGCCTCGCCGTCGTCGTACAGCGGATGGTCGCGTCACAGGTCGCGGGGATCCTCTTCACCGCCAACCCGCTGACCGGCAAGCGCCGTCAGGCGGTGATCGATGCCAGCCCGGGGCTCGGCGAGGCGGTCGTCTCAGGCGCGGTCAACCCCGATCATTTCGTCGTGGACACGCCGACCGGCGCGATCGTTGAGCGCCGCCTCGGCGATAAGCGGGTAGTGATCGAGGCGGTGGCGGGCGGCGGGACGCGCCGCGTGGAGACGGCTGATGCCACGGACGCTGCCTGCCTGTCCGACGCGCAGATCGGGGCGTTGGTCGCGCTCGGGGCACGGGTTGAGGCGCACTACGGCACGCCGCAGGACACCGAGTGGGCGATCGACCCGGCTGGGGCGCTCTGGCTGACCCAGTCCCGCCCGATCACCACCCTCTTCCCCCTGCCCGAAAACGCCCCGATCGGCGACGACGATCTCCGCGTCTACTTCTCGTTCAACGTCGCGCAGGGGGTCTACGGCCCGCTCACCCCGAGCGGGATGCAGGCGTTCCGGCTGATCGGCTCTGCGGTGGTCACGGCCTTCGGGCGGCCACCCGCCGATCGGTACATCGGCCCACCGATCATCGCCGAGGCCGCCAATCGGTTCTATCTCGACGTGACGCCGCTCCTTCGCAGCACCGGCGGGCGACGGTTGGCCGAGCAGCTATTGCAGCATATGGAGGCGCGCACCGCCGCGATCGTCCGTCGCCTCGACGCCGACCCGCGCCTCGCGACGGTCGAGACGCCGCGCGGGCCGCTGATGCGCCGGGTCGTCGGGATCGCCGCGCGTAACCGGGTGCCCTTCTTCCTGGCGCAGGCGCTCGTACAGCCGCGCGCCGCGCGCGGGCGCGTGGCGCGGTTGGAAGGTGAGTTGCGGGCGCTCGGGGTGGTCGGGCCACGGGCCAGCGCGGCGGAACGACTCGCTGCAGTCGAGCGTCTCTTCGCCGCCATACCACGCGTCCTCTTCGGCGTCGGGCCGGTCTTCGTCGTCGGGCTGGCGGCGAATGCCCTCGCCGGACGGTTGCTCGGCGATCTGGCTACCCCCGATGAGCGCCAGATCGCCATGCGCGCGCTGCCGCACAACCCGACCACGGAGATGGACTTGGCCCTCTGGGCGCTGGCGCAGCGGGTCCGGGCCGATGCGGACGCGGAGCGGCTCGTCCGCGCGACCCCGCCCGCACAGTTGGCGGCGGACTATCGCGCCGGGCTGTTGCTACAGGTGCTCCAAGCCGGGCTGGCCGACTTCCTGCACACCTACGGCCACCGCGGGGTCGCGGAGATCGACCTGGGGGTATCGCGTTGGGGCGAGGACCCGACCCACATCTTCGGCGTGCTCGCCAACTATTTGCAACTCGACAATCACGAGTCGGCCCCCGATCGCCAGTTCCGCCGCGCCGCGACGGAGGCGCGGGCGATGGTCGCCATAGTAGCTGGACGAGCGGGGCAACGTGGTCGCCTGCGTGGCGCGCTCGTCGGCATCGCGTTGCGCCGTGCCCGCGCCCTGGCCGGTCTGCGCGAGATGCCGAAAAACTATGTCGTCCTGGTGCTGGCCGAGGTGCGCGCCCTGCTGCTGCCCGTGGGAGCGGAATTGGCCGACGCCGGGCGACTCGCCGCCCCCGACGACATTTTCTTCCTGACCCTGCCGGAGATGTATGCGGCGATCGGTGGCGTCGATCAGCGTGCCCTGGTACGCGAACGCCGCGCCACCCACGCGCAGGAGCAGAAGCGGCGGCATCTGCCGCGAATCCTCCTCTCAGACGGCACCGAGCCGACGGGCGAGGCCGCTGTAGCGGCAGATGTTGGCGCACTCACCGGCACCCCGGCCTCGGCGGGGACGGTGACCGCCACGGCGCGTGTCATCCTCGACCCGACCGGCGCGCGGCTCGAACCGGGCGAAATCCTCGTCGTCCCCTCGACCGATCCCGGCTGGACGCCGCTCTTCCTGACGGCGGGCGGCCTGGTGATGGAGATGGGCGGCGCGATGTCACATGGCGCGGTCGTCGCCCGCGAGTACGGGATCCCGGCGGTCGTCGGTGTGGCCGAAGCGATCGAGCGGATCGCCACCGGGCAGCGGATCACGGTCGATGGCGCGGCGGGGACAATTACGATTGTTGATGCGGTGGAGGGGGAGACGGCGGCGCGGTGACCGTGGCGGGCGATTGACGCGGTGGCGCAATTGGGCGTGTGCCGGTACACGCCCCTGTTCCTCCCCATTCATCTCAAGCCGCGGCGCAAAACACCCGAACAGCACCATGCCCCGACCACCTCAGACGGTCGGGGCATGGCACGCGAGGCAAGAATTATCACGGCGTGCTTACCACTCCCGGACCGAGCCATCGAGCGCGCGGATATCGGGGAGGATCCAGGGGGCAAAGGTCGCCGCCGCCGCCGCGTCCTCATCGAAATCAACGCCAAGCCCTGGCCCTTCCGGTGGCAGGATGTACCCGCCCTCAGCGCGCGGGTTGGGACCGGCGAGGCCGGGCGCGCCGTCATGTCCGGCCCACGGGGCCTCGATCATCGCGACATTCTGCACGGCAAAGGCGAGGTGGATCCCGGCGGCGGTCCCGATCGGCCCGGCCACGTTATGCGGCACGAGGTTGATGTGGTGGACCTCGGCTTGCGCAGCAATCTTCCGCAACTCGGTGATCCCGCCGCAATTGCAGACATCCGGGCGCAGATAATCGACCAGATCTCGCTCGACCAGTTCGCGCATATCCCACTTGTCGTGCGCGCGCTCGCCCATCGCGAGGGGTACGCGGGTCTGGCCGCGCAGTTGCACCAGGCCATCGCGGTACTCGTGGCGGATCGGATCCTCGACGAAGAACGGCCGGTACTGCGCGACACGCTCACAAATCTCACTCGCCCAGGGCGGATCGAAGCGCCCGTGGCATTCGACCAGCAGATCGATGTCCGGCCCGACAGCCTCGCGGATCGCCCGCGTATGCTCGACGGTCCGATCGACCGCCGCGCGGTGATCGTGGATCCCCGTAGCATCGGTCGCTTGCACCGCCGAGAAGCGGACGGCGGTCGCCCCGCGCGCCACGGCCCGTTGCGCGCTCGCCGCCGCCGCTTCGGCGGTCTGGCCGCCGATGTGGACGTAATAGCGGAGCCGGTCGCGCGCCAGCCCGCCGAGGAGCTGGTAGACCGGGACGCCGAGCGCCTTCCCCGCCAGATCCCAGAGGGCCTGATCGATCCCGCTGAGCGCGGAACCGGTCACCGGGCCGCCGCGGAAGAAGAGGCGGCGGTAGCACTGCTGCCAGAGGAACTCGATCCGGCGGGCATCCTGCCCGACGACCCAATGGGCTAGATCATCGAGGAGTCCGACGACCGCACGCGGCGCGGCCCCCAGGGTCGCTTCGCCGACGCCGTACAGCCCGCCCTCCGTCTCGATCTTCACCAGGACGGTGGGCCGCCCCGCATCGGAGATCAGGAATCGTTTCATCGCCGTGATCCGCATTATGCCCAGGGCTCCTTCTGCTTCTTCTGTCGTACGCGCCGATCACAATCGCGCGATGTCGGCATGGCCCCCCGCCGTGCCGACATCGCCCATACACCGCACGCGGCGCTACCCCTTGATGGCACCACTCAACACGCCTTGGGTGAAATACTTCTGCAGGAATGGATAGACGATCAGGATCGGGATTGTGGCGATGACGACCACCGCCATCTGCAACGTCTGCGCGGGTGGCGGCGGCTGGTTCGGATCGATCACCGCCGCATCGGCCAGCGAGCCACCTTGCAAGACATACTGGCGCAGCACGAGCTGGATCGGCCACTTCTCCGCATCATTGAGATAGAGGGTGGCCGCGAAAAATTCATTCCAGTGGGCCACACCATAAAAGAGCGCTACCACGGCCAGGACCGCCTTCGAGAGCGGCAGCGTGATATTCCAGAGGATCCGCCAGTCGCTCGCCCCGTCGAGGCGCGCGCTCTCCAGGATCTCCGTGGGGAGGCTCATGAAGAAGTTCCGCAAGATCACCAGATTAAAGGCGTTGATCAACCCCGGTAAGATCAGCGCGGCATACGTATCGAGGAGGCCGAGCTGCTTGACCAGGAGATAGTTGGGGATGATCCCCGGCGCGAAGAGGAGCGTCAACAGGACCAGCGCCAGCACAAACCGCCGCCCTGGCACCCCTGGCCGCGACAGGCCATAGGCGAGGGTGACCGTCATGATCACGTCGAGCAGCGTACCGCCCAACGTCAGCGCGACACTGACCAGCAGGGCGCGCGTGACGATTCCGCCCTTCATGACCGCCTCGTACGCTTCGAGGGTCGGGTTCTTCGGCCAGAGGATGAGCCCACCCCGGACCACGTCTGCATAGGAGGAGAAGCTGACCGCGATGACGTAGACGAAAGGGAAGACCATCACGATCGCCAGCACGGTCAGCAAGATCCCCTTGAACACCTTGCTGAAGGGACTCGGCCTCTCTTCCCAGACCGGGCGGGAGGCGGCGGCCCAACGCCGTCGCTCACCGGCGCGGGGACCGGCGAGGGCCGCCACATCGAGCGGGTTATCGGAAGCGTCGGGGGTCGGCCCCAAGCCGGTTGCGGTCATCGTCTTACTCCTTGCGCTGTTCGTGCCCTGGCGGCTCCTTGTTTCCGCCCGCTGCCCAAAGGCGACATCAGAACGCCCCCTCTTCGCCGGAGCGTTTGATTAACCAGTTCGAACCGAAGACCATCACCGCGCCGACGAGGCCCTTGACGAGGCCGACGGCGGCGGAGAAGCCCCAGTCGCCGCCCTGAATACCACGGAAGTAGGTGAATGTGTCCAGCACTTCCGCCGCCTCCGCACCGACCGCCCCGCGCTGCAGGAAGATCTGTTCGAAGCCGGTATCGAGGATCCGCCCGAGGCGCAGGATGAGGAGCAGGAAGATGATCGAACGGATACCGGGCAGCGTGATATGCCATAGCCGCCGCCACGGCCCGGCCCCATCGATCGCCGCCGCCTCGTAGAGGCCGGTGTCGATCTTGGTGAGCGCCGCCAGGAAGATAATCGTCCCCCAGCCGGTATCCTTCC
>DATCMP010000451.1:0-3577 GCA_036563365.1 Thermomicrobiales bacterium | reverse complement strand
ACCTCGGAGCCGAAGACGTTGATCTTGCCGACGCTGGTGTTGGCCGCTTTCCCGATCGCGGTGATCACGCGGTACACGCGCGCCAGCATGGTCGATGTAATCCGTTCCGACTTCGTCCGCACCGCCCGCGCTAAGGGGCTGGCTGAGCGCCGAATCATCACCGGGCACGTCATGAAGAATTCGCTCATCCCGGTGATCACCGTCATCGGCCCGCTCTTCGCGGCGGTCGGCACCGGCTCATTCGTCGTCGAGCAAATCTTCGCGATCAATGGCATGGGGAAATTCTTCGTGACCAGCATGGTCACGAAGGACCAGCCGATGATCATGGCCGTCATCCTCTGCTACGGCGTCTTCCTCTCAATCATGAATCTGGTGGTTGATCTGCTCTACGGCGTATTGGACCCACGTATTCGCTTACAGGGTTAGCGATAGTCCACCGACGATCGCAACATCGGGACAACTTCGGGTAGTCGAAGGTGCCACAGGCACGAGAGGATGTGAGGATGGCTGAGACGGTATCCCCGCGAGAAGTGCAGGCTACGGCGACCACCAGCGCGCTGGGGCAAAAGGGGTTGGGGCGCAGCAAGCGCCGCCAGTCCAGCCTCTGGGGCGACGCCTGGCGGCGCTTGCTGAAGAACAAGCTCGCCATTATCGGGCTAGTCGTTGTCATACTCCTCTCGCTCATCGCCCTGCTGGCGCCGCTCCTGGCACGCGAGCCGATCGATAGCCAGAATTACGACGCCCTCTACGCGCGCCCGAGCGCCGCCTACCCGATGGGTGCCGATCATCTCGGGCGCGACATCCTCAGTCGGGTAATCTGGGGCGCACGGGTGTCCCTGCTGGTCGGCCTGGTGGCGCAAATTATCGTGCTCGCGATCGGCGTGCCGATCGGTGCCGCCGCCGGCTTCTTCGGCGGCAAGGTGGACCTCATCTTGATGCGCCTCGTCGACGTAATGTATGCCTTCCCAACCCTCCTCTTCGTCGTCCTGTTGATGTCGATGTTCGGGCGTGGCTTAGACAAGATCTTCCTGGTGATCGGCTTGACCAGTTGGGTCGGGCTCGCTCGCCTCGTGCGCGCGCAATTCCTCAGTCTCCGCGAAAAAGATTTCGTTATCGCCGCGCGTTCGATCGGCGCGACCGACATGCGGCTGATCATGCGGCATATGCTGCCGAATGCCCTCACACCGATTATCGTCGCGCTCACCTTCGGTATCCCGACCGCGATCTTCACCGAGGCCTTCCTCAGCTTCATCGGCGTCGGCATCGGCCCGCCGCAGACGAGTTGGGGGCTGATGGTCGGCGAGAATCAATCCTACCTGCGCTCCTACCCCTGGATGCTCGTCTGGCCATCGCTGGCACTCGGCCTCACGATGCTCTCATTCACATTCCTGGGCGATGGCCTGCGCGACGCGCTCGACCCGAACGCGAAGAAGGACTGAGCGCGCCGTCCGGTTCTATGGATCGCCCTGCCCCACAAAAGTCTGCTGTCCGGGTAGTTGGTGTCCGGTCCAACTGCTCGTCGCACGGAAATTTGGGTCGCCCTGGTGCGACCCGGATCGAGTTGAGAGAGGGTAGCGAGGGAGGTATGCCGTTGGTACCGTTATAAGATCGCGCTTCCCCGGCGCAGATACCGACACCTCCGGCTCGTAGGTTCGGCCCCCTGAATAACGATGGCTATGACATCTGAGGAGGACACCCGATGCGGGAACCAACGCCCACCGATTGGTTGAACGATCCCGAGCAGGTCAAACGATTCGAAGAGCGGATGAAGGCCGCCCGGATGCCGCGCCGCGCCTTCCTCGGCATGATGGGTGCGCTCGGCGGTGCCGCCGCCCTGGCCGCATGCGGCGCGAGCAGCACCCCGACCAGCGCACCAGCCGCCTCGACCGCACCGGCGGCCAGCGCCTCGGCGCGACCTTCTACCGCGGCATCGACAGCACCCTCTACCGCGGCGTCGGCCGCGCCGTCAGCGGCCGCTTCCGCTGCGCCCAGCACCGCGGCGGTCGCGACTCGGACCGGCACCGCGGCGGCGGGTGGCTCAGCCGGCGGCACAGCGCTCTCGACCTGGCCGGCGAACATCCCCGCGCCGACCGATCTGGCGACCGATCAGACGTTCAACTCGTATGTCGACAACGACCCGAGCAGCTTCGATTTCAACAAGGATCTGTACGCCGCGGGATCGGTCACCATCTGGCAGGGCTTGCTGCGCTTCGACCCCGACTTCAAGCTCTGCGCCGGTGATGCCGAGAGCTACACCGTCGGGCAAGCCGGTGCCCAGTACACCTTTAAGCTCAACCCGAAGGCCGTCTTCAGCAATGGCGACCCGATCACCGCGCAGACCTACATCGACGCTTGGACACGCCAGCTCGATCCGGCGACCGCCGCCGCCTATGCCGGTTTCCTCCTCGACATCAAGAACGCCGAGTCGTTCAACTCCTCCAAGGGTGCAACCGCGAAGGATCTGGGTCTGCGGGCCGTCGATCCGCAGACGCTGGAGGTGACGCTCGAGCGGCCCGCTGGCTACTTCCCGATCCTCGTCGCCTACACGGCGGCGGTCCCCTCGCACAAGCCATCGATCGACAAGTTCGGCGATAAGTGGACCGAGCCGAGCGTGACCGGCGCGCCGATCGTCTCCAACGGGATCTTCGTGCTGACCAAGTGGGACCGCGGTAAGGGCTATACCCTGGTGCAGAACGAGAAGTATGCCACCGGCCCGAAGCCTTTGCTGAAGACGATCAACGTTACCGTCGTCGCCCCCACCGCCGGACTCGCTCCGTATGAGGGCGGCAATCTCGATCGCCGCGGCTTCGAGGGGATCCCGGCCGGCGAAATCCCGCGCCTGACGAGCGATCCGCAACTGAAGACGCAGGTGAACCGCCATTCGCAGAGCGGCCTCTGGTATCTGGTGCCCGAGGTCGACAAGCCGCCGTTCGATGGTCCGAATGGCCTGAAGGTGCGGCAGGCGATCCAGAAAGCCGTCAACCGCGAGCAGCTCGTCAAGGTCATCCAGAACCTCGGCGAGCCGGCCTATTCGCTGATCGCGCCGGATCTGCCGTTCCACATCGACCCGGCGAAGTACCCCGAGTTCAAGAACGCGGTGGACTTCAACCCCGATGCGGCGAAGAAGCTGCTCGATGGCACCCCCTACGCAGGCGGCAAGAATTGGCCGAAGATCGTCATGTCGCAACGCGACCAGGGCGCGACGCCGAAGACCGCCGCCGAGTTCATCCAGAAATCGCTCAAGGACAATCTCGGCATGGATATCGAGTTCGATATCAAGCCGACGACCGCCTTCAACGCGCCGATGTTCGCTCGGCAATACCAGCTGATCTTTATCCGCTGGTACATGGACTATCCGGACCCGGCGAACTTCTACAAGGACGTGTTCAACAGCCGCAAGTCCAGCGGCAAACGCCAGGCTTGGAGCAACAGCAAGTACGACGACCTGATCGTCACGGCAGGGTCAGAGCCCGATCCCGAGAAGCGGGCGCAACTCTACCGCGATTGCGAGAAGATCCTTCTGATCGAGGATGCGGCCTACTCGCCGCTCTACTACGGCTATCAGATGACGCTCTTT
>DATCMP010000444.1:0-10212 GCA_036563365.1 Thermomicrobiales bacterium | reverse complement strand
GGTGCGCCACGAACACCTCTTACCGGTCGAGGTGATGATCGAGGGGAGCGTCAGGTTACGCCTGACGGAGGTACAGGAACGCGAACTATTTCGCGTCGCCCAGGAGGCGCTGACCAATGTCGTTAAGCACGCGCAGGCAACCCAGGCGAAGGTACGGCTGAAGGCGATGCCCACGGGGATCACCCTCGTGATCGAGGACGATGGGGTGGGGTTCCCAACCTCGGCACCACTGCGCGCTGACGCATTCGGCACGCGCGGGATGCGCGAGCGGGTGAAATTGCTCGGTGGCGAGTTCACGATTACGTCGCAGGAGCACCGGGGGACAACGGTGCTGGTCACCATCCCGCGCGCAGCGCCGGTGCCGAACCAGGCGAAAAGGTTGCGCCAGGACGGCCAGCTTGTGACCGAGAGCACCGACGTAGCATAGGAGGGCAACGCGATGGCGCAGGGTACCGAAGCAACGCGCAAAGGAAATCAGCCGCTCGACCTCATCGAAGGATCGGCGCGTGTGATGTTGGTGGATGATCACGCGGTGGTACGGCAGGGTCTGCGGACTTTCCTCGATCTCCAGGATGACATCACCGTGGTTGGCGAGGCGAAGGATGGCGTCGAGGCGCTGCACGTCGTGCAGGAACTCGAACCGGATGTGGTACTGATGGATCTGGTGATGCCCAGGATGGACGGGATCGAGACGGTGCGTCGGATGAAGGCGCTGCGCCCGCATATCCAGATCATCGTGCTGACCTCGTTTGGCGACGATCAGAAAGTCTTCGCCGCGATTCGCGCCGGGGCGACCGGCTTTCTGTTGAAGGATGTCTCACCCCAGGATCTCGCGGCGGCGATCCACGCGGCGCGGCGGGGCGAAGCATCGCTGGCCCCCGGCATCGCCACGAAGTTGTTGCAGGAGATCGCGATCGGCTCGAACCCGGCGGCGGAGGAACATACGTTAACCGAGCGGGAATACGCTGTGCTGGCGCTGATCGCGCAGGGTCGGAGCAATAAGCAGATCAGCGAGGAGCTGACGATCAGCGAGAAGACGGTCAAGACGCACGTCAGCAATATTCTGACGAAGCTCCATCTGGAGGACCGGACACAGGCGGCGATCTACGCATTGAAAGAGGGGCTGGTGCCGTTCTCCTGAACGCTGCTATTCGATTCGATTGCGGCCTTATAAAGTCGCCATCGCTCTCGGGCGGACGCATCGAGTGCGGAGGTGGATATAAGGTGAAAAAGCTGGTGATCCCATCGAAAGCATCGTGGATTAGTCACCTCACGTTGCCGGGCAATGCTCCGGGTTTTGACGGCGTATCGCCCACTCGATAGAAAGAGCGGCATGAGAAGCGCGGGCGGTTTCTCCCGCGCTCTTTGCGGTTGCATGATGTTTCACGTTTTACATTTGCGTTTGCGTGCCGAGCGAGAGATCGATCAACACGGGGTGACCGCGGGTTGCAATTCGCCGCTGATCTCCGCCAAATGGGGGAGAAAGGGGCGGTCATGTGGCGTAGTCACGATTCCCCCGTCCATGCGATATTCAATTCCTGCTAGGCACCCTATCCTATGAACGTGACAGGACACCGATAAGTTTGGTAATTGAGCGACACCCTTTTGCGATAGCTTGGAGGATCTGATGTCGGTAATGATGATGGAAACGATTGCTATCCCGCCGGTGGCCCCAATGACGATCGAAGCGAACCCGACGCAGGAAGCCGACGATCAACTGGTACTGCGGATCATCGATGGCGACAACGCGGCGTTCGTGACGTTGGTCGAGCGCTACAAACGACCGGTTTATAGCCTGGCCTACCGCCTCCTCGGGAACCCGACCGATGCCGAGGATGCGGCGCAAGAGACATTCGTGCGCGCCTACACCCGGCTCGCCTCCTACCAGCTGGGGAGCAAATTCGGTTCCTGGCTCCTCTCGATCACCTCACACTGGTGCATCGACTTCCTGCGTCGCCGTCGCGCGATCTCATTCGATGCGGCGGGACTAGGCGTGACCGAGGCGGCCCTACCTAGCGATACCGACGACTATCCCGAGGTGGTGGCACTCAAGTCGGAGCGGCAGCGCGAGGTACGGGAGTGGTTGGCGAGCCTCCCCGAGCCGTACCGCTCGGTGCTCGTGCTGCGCTACTGGCACGACCTCTCCTACGCGGAGATCAGCGAGACCACCGGCCTGCCGGTCTCCACCATCCGGATGCGCCTGTTCCGGGCGCGGCAACTCCTGAGCAAGACACGCGAGAACAACAGCCAACTGGCACCGGCACTGGCGATTTAACGCGATCAGGATGGGACAGGTAAACGCGATACCACGGGGATAGCGTTATTGAGCAAGAATCGTTGAGCCGGTTCGACTGAAATTTGAGGGGCGCATTAAAGACGGCGCGGGGCGGATCGGTGATCCGCCCCGCCTTATAACCTCAGCCGCGTCGCCAGCGCCGCCGGGGTTCTTTGCCGGTCTCGCGTTGCAACGTTTCGAGGCGCGTCTGATCGGGGAAGCGCGGATGGGGTACCTGCGCCAACACCCCGCATGCCGCGCAGGTGATTTCGCTTGGCAGGCCGATCCAGGCTGGTGATAGTGGCGTGGTGGGCGCATCGCCACGACCGTAACGCCGTCGCCCCTGCAATGGTACGAGCGTACCAGCATCTTGCGGGACGAGGACGTAAAAGCCTTGCGTCGGCACGCCACCATGAACACCGTCGGCTAGCGCATCCATCAGCGGCTGTTCGGCCCAGGTAACATGGAAGAGGGTGCCGAGCAGGGCACCGCAGGCGGGACAGGGCAAGTCACGCGGCACCCGGTACTCGGCAAACCACGCCAGGCGCGCTTCTTCCAGTTTTTCCAGTTCATCGAGTCGGGCCATCAGGTATCCCTACAACGAGCAGCATCGAACGACCCCGCACGCCAGGTGCTATACGGCACCTGCGCGATTTAATCATACCCGGCGATCAGAAAGCCGCGCCATCGAACGAGTGCTCGGCGAACGCACGACGCATGAAGGCGAGGTATTCGTCTTTGGTCATGCGTGGGCGATAGCCGTCGAGCAGCCGCTTCGCCTCTTGTGCCCCATCGGCGAGGAGATCAACGGCGGTGAGGGCCATTAACTTCGCGGGCAGCACGTAAGCGATATAGGGATCGGCGATTTGCCAGTCATTGCCGTGCCCCTGTCCGACCGAACCAACCGCGTATGGGTGTAGCGCGGGCATCAGATGGGCGATGTCACCCATATCGGTCGAACCGGCGCCATGCCCGCGCGAGGTCCACTGCGACGGATCGTAATCCCGCGCGAAGTTCCCTTTGAAGAGTTGCAGCAGTTGCGGATCGTTGAACAACGGGAGATAGCCCGGCAGGGTGGTGATATCGACCTTCGCCCCGAGGGCGAGCGCCCCGGCTTTGAGGGCACGATCGACCTTCGCCGACGCGGCCTCGATCGCCTCGACCGTTTTCCCGCGCACATAGGTTTCCACCCGCACATCGTTCGGGATGACGTTCACCAGATCGCCGCCGCGCGAGATGATCGGGTGGATCCGCACCGCATCCTCGTCACGATAGGTCTCGCGCTGTGCATTAATCGCATCGAGCGCCACCGTCGCGGCGTAGAGTGCATTAACGCCGCGATGCGGCGCGCCGGCGGCGTGCGCGGCCTTCCCGGTGAAGCGAGCGTTCTTCCCGACGAAACCGTTGCTCGATTCCGAGGAACCGAAAACCCCCGCCATAGAATCCTGGCTGGCGGTGTGGACCATCATCGCCATGTCGATGTCATCGAACTCGCCGAGGCGCACGAGTTCGCTCTTGCCGCCGAGCAGCTCGATCTTGCCCTGGCGACGCAACTCCGAGCGATATTCGATCTCGACATATTCCTCGGCGGGGACCGCGAAGAGGGCCACACGGCCGCTCAATTCGGGCAGCACGCCCGATTCCACGAGCGCGATCCCCGCGCCGAGCATATTGGCTAGCTGAGCGTTGTGGCCGCAGCAATGGGCCGCGCCGGTCGTCGGATCGGCGGAGGGGTGATCGGCCACGAGGATCGAGTCGAGTTCGCCGAGGATCGCCACGGTTGGCCCCGGCGTGCCGCCCTCGGCGAATGCCTTCACACCGGTGATCGCCAGGCCGGAGCGTTGCGGCAGATCGAGTCGCCCGAACTCTTCCATCACGACTTGGGCGGTGCGGAACTCTTTGAAGCCCAGCTCGGGCTGCCCCCAAATGCGCTCGCCAATCGCGATGATTTCGTCTTTGTGACGCTCGATCTCGGCGGCGACCCGTGCTTTCAGTGCCTCGCGACTCATCACTGTCCCCCATATAACGTCAACCACAGCGGCGAGAATGTTTCACGTTTTACATTGCGATCATCGGCCACCGTCGTCGCGCCGTCAACCGGACTCATTCGAGCACGAACGAGGCGACCTGGCCCTCGGCATCGTAACGCTGATGGCCGAACGCGATCCCGGCCTCGTGCAACAAGCGCGGCAACAGCCGATCGCCATCGACCAGATCAAGGTTGCCTAATGACTGCAACGACATCCATTCCGGCATGCCTTCGACCGATCCGTGAACATCGCGGGTACGCGTCCAGCCGGTGAAGACGCAGAGCAACACACCACTCGGCGCACCCGCGATGTTGACCAGTGCGCGGAGGGCGAAATCGGTCAATTGCGCGGCGGGTAACCCCACCTCTTCACGAACCTCGCGCAAGGCAGCCGCCATGATCGTCTCGTCGGCCTCGACATGCCCACCGAGGCCGTTGTACCGCCCCGCCCAGAGACGTTTGGTCGGCGCGCCTTTCAGCAGCAGCACATCGCCACCGTTCCGCAGGAAGACGAGGGTACGCGGAATCACCGTGTAGCGCCCCCGAACGGTGAATTGCTCGTGCTTGCTCGCCATGAATACTCAACTCCTCCAGGTATATCCCACCGGACAGACGATGATAGGTCGACGAACGACCGATAGGATGCGCCGGATACGGCTGCCGAAAGATCGCCGTTCATAAACCACGAGCGAAGAGCAGATCGCGCACGCCATCGGGAACGAGCCTGACAAAGGCGGCGAAGAACAGCGGTCGCCGGGCAACAAGGTAGCGCGCACGCGGGCGTCGCGTCGTGAGCGCCGTGATAATCACCCCGGCGACATCGTCCGCTGGCAGGCCACTCCGCGCAGAACGCGCTATCGCGGCCTGCACACGCGGGATAATGGCAGCATAAGGCGAGTTGGCATCCAATCCCTCTCGATCGGTCGCCGCAGCAACGGTCGTCTTGTTCCAGATCGGGGTGCTGATCGGGCCGGGTTCGATCACAACAACAGCGATTCCCCAAGGACGCAGCTCCACGCGCAGCGCGTCGGAGAGCGCTTCCAGGGCGAACTTCGACGCGGCGTACGGGCCGAGGAATGGCGCGGCAACGCGGCCCGATACGCTACTGATATTCACAATTCTCCCACGCCCGACGCGTAACAGTGGCAAGAACGCCTGCGTCACCGCCACAACGCCCACAACATTAACCGCGAAGATCTCGTGCAGACGCGCCAGCGGCACCTCTTCGAGCGGGCCTCCGATGGCGATCCCCGCGTTGTTGACCAGGCCGATGAGGTGTAGACAATGCTCCCGTAAAGTCTTCGCCACCAGTTCTTGCGCGCCGTAGATCTGCGCGCTATCGGTCACATCGAGCAGGATCGGCTGGACCAGCGCGCCGAGCCCTCGCCCCCCAGCCAGGGCCGCGAGGTCAGCCGCATCGCGCGCGGTTCTCACCCCACCAAAAACATACCAACCCACGCGTGCCAGGGCCAGCGCGGCGGCTTGGCCGATCCCGCTCGACGCGCCCGTGACGACGATCGCACCTCTCCCCTGCGCCAAGCCGATTCCCCTCACTAGGACGCTCATGCGCGGCGTGAAACCACACGTATAGCCTATCACGCGCAGGATAGGGGCAGGGGTCATGCTGAAAGAAAATTATCGTACACCTGAACTATTTGGCAATTGAGCGTTGCACGAGTACAACCGCAGTGAGGGTGCGACGTTCTAGTGGCGAGAACGGTTTGCGGCTCCACCGGTGGAACGATCCGAGTCAGGCCAGTCATAGGCTCGCGCGAAGGGGACCGAACGATAGAAGGAGGGAGCAAGAAGTAGGCCACTCACAACTCGGGAGCCGCGCCACTCGAGGTAGTAGGAGGATAAGGAGGGGTTCATGCAACGCACACGATTGCCCAAGGTTGCCCTCTGGGCATTAACATTGTTACTCGCGTTCGGCCTCACGCCGGGCGCGGGGACGGTACGTGCCGAGCCGATCAAGTACCCGACATTCGCCGATGAGGCGTTCAAGACGATCTGGGAGCGTTACGATCGCCCGGTATTCTATGGCGAGACGGCGCGCTCCTACACTTGGGGGAGCCAGCTCACCAGTGGCGTGAAGGAAGATTACGCCGAGGGGCCGGGCGGCCAACATGTGGTGCAGTATTTCGATAAGAGCCGGATGGAGATCAACAATCCGGGCGGCAATCGGAACGATCCGTTCTACGTCACCCAGGGCTTGCTCGCCCGCGACATGATCCGCGGCGAGATCCAGGAAGGCGATACGAAGTTTCGTAAGACGACCCCGGCCGAGATCCCGTTCGGCGATCTCGATGATGTCGGTGTGCTCTCGCCGACCTATGCTTCGCTGAAGGGCGTGCTGGATGCCCCGCCGATCCCGTCGGGTAACCTGATCGGCCAACGGATCGAGCGGAATGGCAATGTGAACAACAGCGCGGATCCGCGTGGCGTAACCTCGGTCGGCGTGGTGCCGGGCGTCACGACCAACCATAGCATCGCGTCGGTCTTCTACGACTTCCTGCAGCGTTCCGGCCCGGTGTACGAGAACGGCCAGAACACAACGGCGGCGATCTTCGTGCCGACCTTTTATGTCACCGGTATGCCGATCACCGAGGCGTACTGGGCCACGATCAAGGCCGCCGGTCAGCAGCGCGACGTGCTGATCCAGTGCTTCGAGCGCCGCTGCCTCACCTATGCACCCAACAATGAGGCGGCCTTCCGGGTTGAGCTCGCCAACACCGGGTTGCAGTATTACGCCTGGCGCTATCCGCAGGTGGCCGATAAGACACCGCCGCAGATCAGCGATCTGGTGGTGACGGATGTCACCTCGTCCAGCGTCCGGATCGTCTGGAAGACGAGCGAGCCGGCAACCAGCGAGATCAAGTACGGCACGACCGACCAATACAGCAGCCTGGGCGGGGATCTCGAGTTGGCGAAGTTCCATTCCGTCACACTGACCGGGCTCGCGGCCAGCCAGAACTATCACTTCGTTGTGATCTCGCGCGATGTGGCCGGGAATGTCGCGCAGACCCAGGACAATGTCTTCAAGACGCGTGATGTCGGGGCGTCCCCAAGCCCGTCGCCATCGCCATCGGCAAGCCCGTCGCCGAGCCCGTCACCGTCGCCGAGCGCTTCGCCGAGCCCGAGCGCATCACCAAGCCCGAGCCCCTCGGCGAGTCCATCACCATCTCCGAGCGCTTCGCCGAGCCCGAGCCCTTCGGCAAGCCCGAGTCCATCGCCGTCGCCGTCGCCAAGCCCTTCGCCGAGCCCGAGCCCGTCACCGAGCCCGGCGGCTGAAGGATAAGGACGAACTTCAGCGGCGGAACAAGCCGACGATGGTCATGAGGAGGCGGGGCGTGGATCATACGCCCCGCCTCTTCGCGTAAGATTGTCGCTCGGGCGACGATGCTCATGGTGACATCCGGGCGATACGAGGAGAACGCAACGATGACGAGCGGTTCCAATGAAAGCAGCGCCACAACCTATGGTGAATGGCTCTACGCACGGTATTCGCAGCATCTTGGCGGCGAGGGGCGCTTGAACGATTTCCTCAGCATCCGCGAGGGGCGTCTCCACTTTCGCCACCTCGATCTTTATGCCACGGTGCGGGAATACGGCTCACCGTTGGAATTGGTTTATACGCCGTTGATCACCGAGCGTGTGGCGCAGATGATCGCCACGTTTGAGGAAGCGCGCGTGACTATCGGCTACCGCGGCGGCTTCATCTACGCCAACGCGACGAAAGCAAATGTCGCCGAAGAGGTGATCCGCCATGCGCTGCTCGGCGGGGCGCACTATGAAACCTCATCGTCATACGACATCGACATCGCTCGCCTGCTCTGGCAACACGGTGTTCTGCCGTCAGAACGCCTGATCATCAACAATGGCTTTAAGGTTGCCTCGTATGCCGCCAACATCAAAGCGCTGCGGCGCGAGGGGTATGCCAATGTCATGCCGGTCTTCGACGGCCCGGAAGAGATCGATACGTTCGCGGAATTCGAGTTGCCATTACTCGTGGGCCTGCGGCAGCGAATCGATCTGGGCGTGACCACGCGGGAACAGCTTGATAGCGTGGAATCGCGTTTCGGCATGGGCTTCGCGGAGTTGAGCGAGCAGGCGGCCCGGATCGCCACCCTGCCCGGCTTATCCCTGAAGCTGTATCACGCGATGCTCGGCTCGCAGCTGGATGACGAAGAGCGGTTCGTCGAATCGCTCCTCTTCGCGGTCGATTGTTATTGCACCCTCAAGGAAGCGCATCCCTCACTGGAATATTTCGATTTTGGCGGCGGCGTCCCCGTGCCCTACAGCCTCGATTTCGACTTCGATTACGCCCGCTTCGCGCGGCTGCTTCTCACGGGGGTGCGCGATGTATGCGCCCGGCGCGGCGTTGCGGAGCCGACGATCGTCGGGGAGTTCGGGCGCTACACCACAGCAGAGCACGGCGCACATCTCTTTCAGGTGGTGGAGGAAAAGGCAACGGCGCAAGGGGATGCACGGTGGTATATCGTCGATAGCAGCTTAATGGTGGCGCTGCCCGATAGTTGGGGGATCGGGCAAAAGTTCATCGTCTTGCCGCTGAACGGCTACGATCGCCCTCCGCGCCGGGTTTGGCTCGGCGGCTTAACCTGCGACTCGGACGATGTGTATCGCGAATCGGGAACGCCGGGTTATCTCACATTGCCCCAGACGGTGCCCGGTGAACCGTTATATCTCGGGTTCTTCGGCACCGGGGCGTATCAAGAGATGCTTTCCGGGGTGCGCGGGGTTCACCACTGCCTGCTGCCCGAGGCAAAAGAGCTGATCATCGAGCGCGATCCGCATCACGGCATGGAAACACGGCGCATACTGCACGGCCAATCGAGTGCGGCAATCCTTACCACCTTGGGATACGACCGTTACCTGCCCGCTACGGGTCAACAACAACTACGCCGCAATACAGCTTCTGGATCAAGCGTGCAAGAATAACACGCGCTGAGACTTACCATAAGAAACCGGAGAGGGGTCTATGGGCATAGGGCGAATTGCGCCCAACACATTCAACGCGTGTCGCCGCGCTTCCCAGGGGCAATGGGTTCTCGCTCGCGGCGCTCGGGATCATCAGGATCAACAACATTGTCATCAGAGATAACTGTCGGGCTCGGAGATGCCTCATCGCGATTGGCCTTGCGCCGTTGTAGTAGCCAACGGACGAGCAAGACGATCGCGACGATAGCAATGATGGCAACAATACCCCAACGCCCGGCCCGCTCGAAGGCCTGCGCTCCCTCCTCCCACCGATCGCCGAGTAGTCGACCGAGATGGACCCAAAAGTATGACCACACCAGCGAGACACCGACCACGGATACGATCACCACGCGATAGGAAACGCGCAGGACCCCGGAGACAATCGTGGTCGCGATCCGCAGCCCCGGCGTGAGGCGCGCGATCGGGATCGAGATCGGCCCCCACCGCGCCACGGCGTTCTCGGCCTGGCTGAGTCGTTCATCGGTGACGTGGATAAATTTGCCGAAGCGATGGATCAGCCGTCGCCCGCCACGCCGCGCGATCGTGTAGAGGAGCGCCGAGCCCGCCGCCGCACCGAGCGTGGCAACCAGACCGGCCAGATTCGCGTCGAGCTTCCCCTGATAAGCTAGATAACCGACATACATCAGGGCGACTTCGTTCGGCAACGGCAACGGCAGGCCCGCTTCCTCGACGAACATCAGCACGAAAATCGCCAGGTAGCCATAATCCGTCAGGAACTGCTCGAGCAGGTGCGCCAGATCTTGCAGCATCGATCACCCCACCACTCTGTTCGCTCTGCACACGAGGAATCGCCAACATCCAGAGTATCAGCGTCTCGATGATCAGCGGCTCCGCACCTGGCAACATCTCCGCGTAATCCGGCGTAAAAACCCCGGCAAGTATAACAGGC
>DATCMP010000439.1:0-5045 GCA_036563365.1 Thermomicrobiales bacterium | reverse complement strand
CGATCTTCGCATAGTCGATCTGCGTGAAGTCTACGCCGAAGAAGCGATCGTCGAAGTAGAGGTGCTGGAGCATCTTGATCCAGCCGAACGCGCCGTTGTTGAAGTGGATGATCGTCACCGGCAGGTTCAGCCGCCCGATCGTCTCCAACTCCGTGCCGCTCATCCCGAACGAGCCATCGCCGCAGAGACAGACGACCGTCTCGTCCGGTCGCGCGATCTTCGCCCCCACCACCGCCGGGATCGCGTAGCCGAGCCCACCGTGAGCGCGCGGGATGACGACCGAGCGGCCTGGTCGGCGTGTCTCGAACGCCCCGGCGGTGAACGGCGTCATCGTGCCGGGATCGGCGACGATCACGCTGTCCTGCGGCAAGATCCGGTCGAGCGCGGCGAAGATTCGCTGTGGCTTGACCGGGTACGCCTCCGACTGTGACTTCGCCTCGAACTCGTCCCAGAAGGGCGCGATCCGGCTGACCATTTCCTTCCGTTCCCAGGTGCTGCGGACCGGTGCCGCGTGCATATCGGCCCGTTCCGCCCGCGCCATCGCGGCGAGATCGGCGAGGACCAGCTTCGCATCGGCGCAAATCGCCACCTCGGTCGGCAGATTGTTGCCGAGCTGTGACGGATCGGCGTCGATCTGCAGGATCGTCTTGCCCGAGTCGGGGCCGGGATTGGTCGAGGAGAGGGTGATCAGCGAGTTGACCCGCGTGCCGACATAGAGGATCGTGTCGGCCTCGCCGATGATCGCGTTGGCCTGCGGCTTGCCGCCGTTGCCACCGATCACGCCGATGCACCAAGGGTGATCCTCAGAAATTGCACCCTTACCGTTGATACTCGTCCCGACCGGGATCTTCAGCAGCGTCGCTAGTTCGTTCAACTGGTCCCAGGCCCCGGAGATGACCGCGCCACCACCGGCCACGATCACCGGGCGTTCGGCCGCCGTCAGGAGCTCGTAGAGCCGCCGCGTTTCCTCTTCCGCTCCGCGACCGCGATAGGAGGGGTAGACGGTACAGGCACGCTCGGCGTAGATTCGCGGCGCGGCGACCTCCTGTACCAGAATATCCTCGGGCAGCACAATGTGGACCGCGCCCGGTCGGCCGCTGGTCGCCTGCCGGAAGGCGCGGCGGATGATGTCGGGGATCATGTCGGCGCGCTTGATCGTCGTGCTCCACTTCGTCGCCGCCCGCAGGAGCTCCTGCTGATTGATCGCCGTCAGCGTCCCTTTGTCCTCGTCGGCGAGCGGAATATCGGAGGTGAAGCAGATCACCGGGATCGAGGAGCCGTTGGCCTCCGCGACGCCCGGGACGATGTAGGTTGCACCGCCACCCGATGGCCCCTCGCAGATGCCGGGCTTATTCGTCAGGCGCGCGTAAGCATCGGCCATGAACCCGGCGGAGCGTTCGTCGCGCGCCATGATGTGCCGGATCTCGCCGCGTGCCACATGGAGGGCGTCGTAGAGCGGCATCGTTGTGTCGCCCGGCACCCCGAAGATGACTTCCACCTCATACGCCTTCAGCATCTCGACCAGGACTTGTGCGCCGTTCATCGGTCCTCCGCAACGCTGGCGCGGCCAGCGATCTATTTTCAGGGCGGTATCAGGCAGGACGATTGACCGCCGCGAGCAATGCTAGTATAAGGCCAGCAGCCTATGGTCGCGGGCGCGTGTTGCGGGGTGGGCGATGGCGGTGACGCTGCTGATCCAGACGAGCGAAGAACTGTCCGCGGTTGCCCGAGCGGCGATCATCGATCTTTGCGCGGTGGCCTTCGGTGAACCGTTCGATCAACTCTTCGCACTCTTGCCCGGATCTCGCCATCTGCTGGCCTATGCCGATGAATACCTGGTGAGCCATGCCTGCTGGGTGACGCGCTGGCTCCAGCCGTCTGGCTCGCCGCCACTGCGTACCGCCTATGTCGAGGCGGTTGCGACGCACCCGGACTGGCAACGTCGGGGCCTCGGGACGCTGGTGATGCGACGGCTCGCGGAGGAGATTGACGCCTACGATCTCGGTGGTTTGTCGCCTGCAGTTATGCCGTTCTACACGCGCCTGGAGTGGGAGGAGTGGCGCGGGCCGACCGCGATCCGCACCGCCGACGGCCTGCTCCAGACGCCGGATGAGGAGATCATGATCCTGCGAACGCCGCAAACCCCGCCGCTCGAGCTCGATGCCCCGATCACTGCCGAGTGGCGGGAGGGCGATCTCTGGTAACCACGAGTATGTCTTAATGATGGCGTCTGCGTGACGCAGTCGATTGATCGGATGGGAGGAACGTGATGCAATTTCCGAGCGTGCGGGTCGATGGCAAGGTGGCGATCATTACCGGAACGGGGACCGGTCTCGGGCAGGCGGCGGCGCTAGCACTGGCGCAGGCCGGGGCGAAGCTCGTGCTGACCGAACTGCCGGGCCGTACCGCCGCCGCCGAGGCGACCGCGAAGATGGCGCAGGACGATTACGGTGCAGAAACCCTGGTCCTACCGCTCGACGTGATGCAGAAAGAGCAGATCAGCGGGTTGGTGCAGGGCGCGCTGGATAAATTCGGGCAGATCGATGTGCTGGTCAACAATGCCGGGGTCAATATCCCCAAGTTCGCGCTCGACGTGACCGAGGAAGATTGGGATCGCGTCCTCGACATCAACCTCAAAGGGCTCTTCTTCACCACACAGGCCGTCGGCCGCGCGATGATCGAGCGGAAGAGCGGCAAGATCATTAATATCGCCTCGCAGATGGGTGTCGTCGGCTACACGAAGCGCGCCGCGTACTGTTCCAGCAAGGCCGGTGTGGTGAATCTGACGCGCGTCCTCGCCTTCGAGTGGGCGCAATACGGCATCCGCGTCAACGCCATCGGTCCGACCTTCGTCGAGACGCCGCTGACCCGCCCGATGTTCGAGGATCAGGCATTCCGCGACGACGTGCTGGGGCGTATCCCGCTCGGCCAGTTGGCAAAGCCGGAGGACATCGCCGGTGGCGTCGTCTACCTCGCCTCCGCCGCCTCAGACATGGTTACCGGGCATACCTTGCTGATCGATGGCGGCTGGACCGCGGTGTGAGTGTGGACAGCCGAGTATTGTAATCGTGGCGTTCTGTCCACGTTCACAACGCCACAGGATGAGCTGGCGTGGCGATGAAATTGCGCGACGCGCGGTTGATGCCGTATGGCCTACGGGAACGAACCTTCTTGTACATTGGCAGGCATCCCCCTGGCAGCGGGCTGCGGCGACAGCGGCGGGGGTAGGGTATCCCACGTACGATCTGTACACCAGCTACTTCGAGACGACGAATGCCCCCTAAACCCTAGCGAGTACATGAGGAGTCAACGATGTCAGGGACAACCACCGTGCGTGTCCAGGTCGCCGGGTCAGCGTTGCAGAGCGCGACGATCGGTGCGGTACGGTGGCGCCATATCGGGCCGTTCCGTGGCGGTCGTGTCGTCGCCGTGGCCGGCGATCCGACGAATCGGCTGGTCTTCTATTTCGGCTCGACCGGTGGCGGGGTCTGGAAAACGATCGACGGCGGCCTAAGTTGGGCGAACTGCTCCGATGGCTTCTTCGGGACCGCCTCGGTCGGCGCGCTGGCCGTCGCTGGCTCCGACCCGAACGTGATCTACGCCGGGATGGGTGAGACGACGATCCGCGGCAACGTCGCGCATGGTGACGGCGTCTATGGCTCGACCGATGCTGGCAAGACCTGGCGGCACCTCGGCCTCGCCGCTACCCAGGCGATCGCGCGCGTGCGGATCGACCCGCGCGATCCGGAGACGGTCTACGTCGGCGCGCTCGGGCATGTTTGGGGGCCGAACGCCGAACGCGGCCTCTATCGTTCGCGCGACGGTGGCCGGAACTGGCAGCAAATCCTGTATCGCGATGAGCGCAGCGGCGCGATCGATCTCTCGATCGATCCGACGAATCCCCGGATCCTCTACGCCGCCTTCTGGGAGGCGGGGCGCACCCCCTGGCAACTGACCAGCGGCGGGCCGGGCAGCAGCATCTATAAGTCCACCGATGGCGGCGACACCTGGGCCGAACTGACCGACGCGCCGGGGCTGCCGAAGGGGGTCAAGGGCAAGATCGGTCTCGCCGTCTCACCCGCGCGTCCCGAGCGGGTCTGGGCGCTCGTGGAGGCGGAACGAGGCGGTTTCTTCCGCTCGGACGATGGAGGCGCGCACTGGACGAAGCTGAACGAGGATCGCGAACTATTGCAGCGCGCCTGGTATTACGCCCACGTCATCGCCGACCCGCAGAACCCCGAGGTCGTTTGGGTGCCGAACGTCGGTAACTGGCGCTCGATCGATGGGGGGAAAACATTCCAGTCGTACCCGACGCCGCACGGTGACAACCACGACATCTGGATCGACCCGCGCGACCCAAAGCGCATGATCCAGGGGAATGACGGCGGAGCGGTCGTCTCGTTCGATGGTGGCGCGTCGTGGTCCTCGATCTTCAACCAGCCGACCGCCGAGTTCTACCATGTCGTCGCCGATAACCGAATCCCCTATCGGGTCCACGGCGCGCAGCAGGACAACACGACCCTCAGTCTGCCGAGTCGTTCCGATGCGGGGGCGATCACCTGGGCGGAGACGTTCCCGGTCGGTGGCGGCGAGAGCGGCTATATCGCCGTCCGCCCCGACGAGCCCGATGTGATCTTCGCCGGTTCGTATGGCGGCCTGCTGACCCGCTACGATCACCGGACGCGGCAGTCGCGCAATATCGCCATCTGGCCCGAGAACCCGATCGGTTGGACGGCGGGCGATCAGCAATATCGCTTCCAGTGGACCTTCCCGATCGTCCTCTCGCCGCACGACCCGAGTATCCTCTATGTCACCTCGCAGCACCTCCACCGCTCGACCGATGAGGGCGGCACCTGGGAGATCCTCAGCCCCGACCTGACCCGCGCCGACCGCGAGAAGATGGGCTCGTCCGGCGGCCCGATTACGCAGGACAATACCAGCGTCGAGTATTACGGCACAATCTTCGCGTTCGGCGAGTCGCCGGTGCAGCGCGACCTCTTCTGGGCTGGCTCGGATGACGGCCTGATCCACCTCTCCAAAGATGG
>DATCMP010000438.1:0-7178 GCA_036563365.1 Thermomicrobiales bacterium | reverse complement strand
ACCTGTTGCTCAGCGCTGCCTCCCTCACGGCTCACGACTCACGACTCACGACTCGCGACTCACGACTCAAGCCCCCGGAGGTCCCATGCCCTTCGTCGTCTACGCCACACCGTACTTCTCGGAGAACGCCACGAGGAATATCGCGGCGTTACTCGCGTTGCCGGGCGTGCGGCTGGCGGTGATCAGCCAGGCACCGCAGGAGGAGTTGGCCGACGAGCCGCGCTCACGGCTGCTCGGGCATTGGCGTGTGGATGACGCGCTCGATACAGACCAATTGCTCGCGGCGGCGCGGGCGCTCGGCGGGCAGCATGGCGCGATCGACCGCCTGTTCAGCGCGACGGAGCAGCTGCAAGTGCAACTCGCCGAGGTCCGCGAAACGCTCGGCATCGCCGGGATGAGCGCCGAGGTGGCGCGCAACTTCCGCGACAAGGCGCAGATGAAGACGATCCTGCGCGCGGCCGGTCTGCCCTGCGCCCGCCATCGTCTCGTCGCCGGTGAGGCGGAAGGGTTGCTTTTCGCCGAGGAAGTCGGCTACCCGCTCGTGATCAAGCCGCCAGCGGGCGCGGGCTCGGCGGCGACTTATCGCGCCGATGATCCGGCGGGGTTACGCGAGGCGCTGGCGGCGATCGGGCCGCGCGAGGGGCAGGAGGCGCTGCTGGAAGAGTTCATCGTCGGCGAGGAGCATTCGTTCGATACCTGGAGCGTCGCGGGCCAGCCGGTCTTCCATTCGCTGACGGAGTATCTGCCGACGCCCCTCGATGCGATGCGTAACCCCTGGATCCAGTGGGCGGTCCTCCTGCCGCGCGAAGTGGACGCGCCGCAATACGACGATATCCGCGCGGCGGCGTTCGCGGCCATCCGCGCGCTGGGGATGGACACCGGCTTGAGCCATATGGAATGGTTCCGTCGCCGCGACGGCAGCATCGCCATCTCGGAGGTCGCCGCCCGCCCGCCCGGCGCGCAGATCACCACGCTGATCTCCCGCGCCCACGACTTCGATAGTATCGCCGCCTGGGCGCGCCTGATGGTCTACGGGGAGTTCGATCCGCCGAGGCGCCGTTACGCGGTGGGGGCGGCCTTCCTGCGCGGGCAGGGCGCGGGCGTCGTGCGGGCGGTACACGGGCTGGCGGAAGCGACACGTGAGGTCGGCCATCTTGTCACCGACGTGAAGATCCCGACCGTCGGCCAGCTCCCCTCGCCGAGCTACGAGGGGGAAGGGTTTGTCGTGGTGCGCAACCCAGATACCAGCACCGTACGCTGGGCGCTGACGCGGCTGATCAGCCTGATTCACGTCGAGTTGGGCTGAGGGATTAGCTTGTCCGTCCTCACCGTGCCGCCACCGCACGAATAGTCGAGAACCTGCGCCCCCCTCTCCCGCGCTGGAGAGAGGGGGGGATTACCCCGATTAGCGCTGGTGAAACGCAACCCTCAGTGCGCGGGCGGGAGCAGCGACTGGTGGGTCGCCGCCCCGACCATGTAGCCGCTCGCCACCGCGCCGGGGAGGCTCTTCATCATGTTCGTGGCATCGCCCGCCGCGTAGACCCCCGGCACGGTCGTCTGCCCCAGCGCATCGACGCGAATGATCGGGCCGCCGGGGGTGTCGTCGATGGCGCAGCCGAGCTGCGC
Source organism: Thermomicrobiales bacterium (assembly GCA_036563365.1). Lineage (GTDB taxonomy): Bacteria > Chloroflexota > Chloroflexia > Thermomicrobiales > CADCWN01 > CADCWN01. The sequence goes on along the minus strand of DATCMP010000438.1, from coordinate 5,552 downwards.
GGCGAGCGGGCTGGCGAGGCGCGTCGGGACGCCGGTGAAGAGGGCGTCCAGCGCGACGGTGCGCCGATCCGTCAGCCGCACCCCCGCAAGCCCATCGCCCGCATTGATGATCTCGGCCACCGGCTCCTCCTCGATGACGACCCCGCGCCGTTCCAGCGCGGCACGCTCCTCCGCAGTCAGGGAAACCACACCATTGGTGAGGAAGGTCGTCGGCCCCCAGTCGGGGATCAAGTTCGCCTGATGGGTGGCGAATGGGATCAGCGCCAGGACGCCGAGCCGTCGATCCGCCACCTCGTAGCCGTGGCAGTAGGGGCAGTGGATCACCCCCTTGCCCCAGCCCTCGCGCAAGCCGGGCAGATCGGGGAGGTCATCGATTACCCCGGTCGCCAGGATCAACCGTGCCGCCGTGTGCGTCGTGTCGTCCGCCATCCCGATCGCGAAACCGCCCTCGCCCTGCGCGGCGCTGATGGCGGTGCCGTCGAGGAAGGTGACGGTCGGATACGCGGCGACCTCCGCGCGGCCCGCGGCGGCGATCGCGTCCGGCGCGCGGCCATCTTGCCCGAGGAAACCGTGCGCGCTCGGCGCGAAGCGGTTACGGCGCCGCCCCGCGTCGATGATCAGCACGCGCTTGCGGGCGCGTCCCAGGGCCAAGGCTGCGGAGAGGCCGGCGTAGCTGCCGCCGACGATGATGATCTCGTACTGCATGGTGCTACCTCTTTGTATGTTTGTCTGTTTGGGTGAATGTAGTGGGCCGCCGGGCCAGCGACGAAACAGGACGAAGGGCGTGCCGTGGCGCGGCAGCGATCTCCGGGACCGCTGCCTACCGCTCACGCATACCTTGGGCGTGTTCGCGTCGGTGGGGTTTTCCGAGCCAGGGAGATGGTCAGGCGAGGCTGAATCAGCCGTTTAGCGCGGCGGGGGTTTGTGCGTTTGCGGCCCACTCGGCGCGACGACGCCCAAAATCCGCCGCGAGATCGGCGAGCGAGATCCCATCGAGACGCCGAACGAGCAGGGTCTCCATCTCGGCGTAAAAGTCGTCCAAGGCTTCATCGATCGCCCGCTCGATCAAGCACCCGGAAAGATCCGGGACGCGCCCTGGCGTGAGTTCACCGCGTGCGCCGAGCGCCGCGTACACCGCGCCGAGCGAGATCGCGGCGGCGGGCCGCGCGATCGTCCATCCGCCACCGTGTCCCTTCACCGACGTGACGAGTCCGGCCTCGCGCAACCCGGCCAGGGAACGTCGGATCACGACCGCGTTGGTGCAGAGGTGGGCGGCCAAATCCTCCGAGGTCGTGGGACGATCCCCCGCCTCGGCGAGATGGGCCAACACATGGAGGGCGAGATGCAGCTTGCCATCACGTTTCATGGAACTATGGTAGTTACAAGACAGCACACCGTCAAGGGCGATCATGGCGTCGCCAGGCGACCGGGAGCACATTCGCGCCGCCTGGCGACGGGGTTGGCGGGGCCGTTGCGCTTGTCCGCCAATCTGGGCCTCCACGCGGGCGGTCTTGGACACGAATAGTGGACACGCCCCCGACCGTCACTTGCCAGCCGCGCCCGGCGAGCCAGCTTATGCCGCCCCCTTCACCGCAGCCGAGATCGAGCGCCGTACCCACCGGGAACGACCCGACGACATCGACCAGGACGGTGCTCGGGTCCCCGGTCCAGACTTGTTCCCGTTGACGGTACTGTTCCTCCCAGAACTCTTCGGCGCGACTGTCGCCGTCTTCGTGCTGAAACGCTTCGTTGATCATTGCGCGCCCTCGCTATCATCGGGTCGTCTGGCGCGTGCTGCGCGTACGCAGGGCTACGTGGCCCGGTAGGTCGCGGTGGGCCACGACCGGGTCGGGATATCGCTTGGCGATCATGGTCGCCGAGCTCGTCGGACAGGCCCAACCCGGCGCGGAGAGCCATACGTTGACAGGCCATGAAGCGCTCAAAACCACATCTCATGTAACTATGATAGTTACATGAGATGTGGTTGTCAAGGGGTGCGCGAAGCGGCAGCCGGTTCAAGCGGGATCAGCCGCCCCGCCTCATCGCGGCGCTGGCGCTCGGCTTGTCGCCGACGGTCGCCGGGATCGCGCCGATGATAGGTGGGGCTGTCGGTATCGGCGAGAGGCTCTTGCCCGCCGACAAACGAGAAACGGGGCGGTAACACCGCCCCGTTTGCATCATCGATTCATTGATAAAAATTATGGCATCTCAGGGAATAGTGACCGCCGACTGTCCGGCATCTTCGCTCATATAACCATACTCGGCCCCATCGACATAGAGATAAATCGAGGTGGCCCGCCCGGACTCGATCACGATCGAGGCACCCTCGAAGTTTTGTTGCTCGTCCGCCGCCATCTCCTGATTGAAAGCGACCACCCCATCGACGGTCACCATCACCCAGGCATCTTCGAGCGCCTGAATCGTCACCGTATGGCTCTCCACCGCCGGCGCTCGCGTCGGTACGGGCGTTGGGGTCGGCGGGTTCGCGGCGGGCTTCTGCGTCGGGGCGGGCTTCTGGGAGACCGCCGCTTGCTGCTGCACGGCCACCGCGGCGGCCTGGGTCGCGGGCGGCATCGTCGGGATCGGCGGCGGGGTTGTCGCCGTCGGCGGCCCGATTGTCGCGGTGGGGGGCGGCGGGGCCGTCACCGTCGGGGTTAACGCCAAGATCGCCTTGCTGACATCGATCGTCGTCGGCGTCGGCAGACCGGGGGTCGGCGTCGGGAGGGTGGTATCGCGCCCGGCGAAGAATGCGCTATAGAGCCACGCGAAGAGGACGGCGGAGATAACGACCACGAAGGCGATCAGCGCGAAGTTCGGTGCCCAATGATTCGGGACCTCCATCGGCTTGACCGCCGGGACGACCTTGAAGCCGCCGCTGGCGCTGCCGCGAATCTCCTCGAAGTATTCGATCGCGTCGTCGGGGTCGAGGTGCAGATATTGGGCATAGTTACGCACAATACCGCGCGAATACACCCCCACCGGGAGGGCGGAGAAATCTTCCTCCTCCAGCGCTCGTAGATACTTACGCGGGATACGAATCGCCCGCTCGACCTCGTCGAGGCCGACCCCTTTATTCTCTCGCGCAAATCGCAGCGCGCTCCCGAATCCTGACATCCCCCCGCCTTATCGCCTCCCCGGCAGCGTCCGACCTCAATTCACTGTCCCTGTAGCGCAGAGACTACCACATCGATCGATGACTTGTCGAAGGCCCTGGTAAGTACGAAGGACGAACGACGAGGTACGAAATCGGTACGGGAGACCCGATCGGCGTCATCTCTCCCGCGCCCCTACTTCGTACCTCGTCGTTCGTCCTTCGTATCTCCGCCCTTCAGGGTACGCCCCAAGGGCTTTAGCGTGCGCTTCTGCGCCGCTCGGGCATCGAGCGCGCCAATTCCTCTTCGCGCTCGCGCAGGAGCGAATCGAGCAACGGCGTGGCACGACGCGGGCGACGCTCCGTCCGTTCGAGCCAACCCTCATCGGTTGCCGCCCACCAGGTGCCGATCCCATCGAGACAACTCAAGTCCTGCGGGCCGGTCTGTTGTTCGTAGGCATTGCTGAACGAGCAGCCGCAAGTCCCCTGCCCACCGGGCGTGGGCCGGAAGAAGCGACAGTTCCCGCAGCGTTGCCCAACATGCGCCGCCAGCTCTTGCGTCCGCCAGTTCGTCTCGAGTTGGCGCAGCAGCGCCTCATCGATCTCACGCGGCGCAACTTCCGGGACGGGGGGCGCGGTGACCACCGGGCGCTTCTCGATCGGTATGCGCGGTGGTTCGATCGGCGGTGCCTCGACCGGCGGCGCGCTCAACGCCGGTTCGATACCATGCTTCGCTTCTTCGAGGGTGCGGATACCCCGCCGCCCACCGGACCGCTCGGTCGACACCGGTGGCTGCGGCTGGGGACGCGCGATCGACTGCACATGACGCTGCTCGACCCGCGACTCTAGCGGTAACTCACCCTCGGGCACCGGCGGCAGATCCATCCGTTGGTAACGTCCACTCGGCGACGGCTCGTGCCAGTAGCGCGTCGGCTTGCCCGGCTCCGCCGGCTCCGGCCCAGCAACGGGAGCGCCGGTCGCGAGACGTGTCGGCAGCCCATCGTTCGAAGGCAAGGGTATCCGGTTCGGGCGCTTCTCTACCGCAGTATTTTGGGTCGGCAGCTCCCGCGGGGCAGCCTGCGCGGGAGCCGACGTTTCGGGGGCCGAGGGGATCGGGGCATTGCTCTCGCGAGCGGTATCCGGCAGGATCGGCTCCACATTCTGAATAACGCGATCGACAGCATCCTCGGCAACCGGGATGACGACAGGATCGGGCTCTTCAGCAACAGGCAGCGGCGGCTTCGGCATCATCGCCGGGCGCGGCTCATGCCGGACCCGCATATCCGATAAGGACGTCAGCGCGAACTTCTCACCTTCGGGCTTGATCGGCATCGGGCGCAGATGGACCTCGGGCAACGGCCCGATAAGGGGTGGGCGCGACGCTGACGGCTCGGGCGCGACCGACGACACAACCGGGATCGGCGCGGCATTCTCGCGCGCCTTCGCCAGCTCTCGCTCGTGCGCTTCTTTCGCGAGGCGCTCTTTCTCACGCCGCTCCAACGCCCGGCGATGTGCCTCGGCGACGGGTGACCGCTTGCTGGAGTTGCGATAGGGGATCCCCTGTTCATTGAGTTCGGGGTGCCCTTCGAGCGTCGTGTCGCGTTTCACGCCATCATCCTTCGCTGCACTGACTGACGGCATCGTCCCACCACTCGGCGCGATCGCCGGTCCATGAATGCCACGACGACCCTTCGCCACGGCGTTCGGGGTCAGCGTCGCGGCGACCGTGGCGAGATTCGCGGCAGGGCTGCTGGCGATAGTGGGGATCGGGTGGGTCGGTTGGGCATCGGGATCGAATGCGACGGGGCCGGAGCCACCGATCACGCCCGGCGCTACCGCCCAATAATCTTTCCCCCACCCGACGCGACATCCGAGTTCGTCAGGGCGAAGCAGCGCTACATCATCGCAGCGCGGCGAAGCAGGATTGCGGCACCAGCCGTGTTGCGCGCCAACTTCATAGAAGCGGCACGTCCCGCACTTGCGCTGTGTCACGGCGTGCATCCTTCAATTCCAAATCTTTGACGTTCCGGCGGGTATCAGCACAATTCAAAACAGGCGGATGAGGAGTGAATCCCCAGGCGGTCCAACTGTCCGAACAGGGCTGGCGAACTTCGCCCCTATACTACCATAGCCCATCCGGGCTGAACAGGGGTACCAGAGACCTTTCCTCGATCGATTTTGCCACGGTGACAATTTCCGCTTTTCCGCGTCGCAATGAGCAAAATACTCGATTTGCCCTGATCTTATGTTGAGTACCTACGATTACAAGATTCCCCGCGGATGCCGACAGGCGCTAGGCGTGTACGGACGATCCGCGTCCCTTTACAGCTCGGCTCGTGGGGCGGATAATGCCCGCTACCGCGGCACAGCACCGGAGGGACCGATCGAATTACCCGTCGCCGCGGGCACCACTCTTCGCGCCGCCACGGAGGAAGAACCATGCGATCAGCAGCCGAAGACC
>DATCMP010000434.1:0-7220 GCA_036563365.1 Thermomicrobiales bacterium | reverse complement strand
GCCAAAGACGTCGCCGGGGCCAAGGGTGTTCAGATGCTCGGCCTCATCGCCCGACTCCTTGGTCACCTCGACCTTGCCCGTGCGGATCATGAAGACCCCGACGCCCGTCTCGCCCTCGCGGACGATCGCCTCGCCCGGCTCGAAGGTGCGCTCGAAGACGGTCTTGGCGATGGTGGCCCGGTGCCGTTTATCCAGATCCTGAAAGAGAGAAACCGTTTTCAAGAAGTCGTCGACGCCGTCCATTACCGCTCCTCTCCTACGCACCTATTCCATCGGGTCACTTCCGCCAGGTACGGGCAGCGACGATGTCGGTGGTGTTCATCCTTGGGCTGTGCTTGAGCCGGATTATGCGGCGTCGCTTGAACGGTGTCAAGGGGGATGCGCGGCTTAAATCGGGCGGCCTTGCGGTCAAAACCGCAAGGCCGCCCCATCCTCACCTTCTCATAGCAATGCACCCGTCGTAGTCTGGGCGGACTCCGGGGACCGCGTATGAGACAACTGTTATGCGGCAACGCCGGGCGGAGTATACCACAGCGCGGTCGTATGGCAAGCGGTTGAGGTCGATCTGTACGGTCAGTAGCGTTGTACACCAATCGGTGCGAGACTCTGCATGAAAGGGGAGGATATGGATAGACGAGATACGCCAGCGACCGGCCTAGAAGTCATCGTCATGTCGGAAGCTGATGCGCTCGCTGCGGAGCGCGGCGGTGCCGATCGGCTAGAGGTGGTCAGCGCGATCGAGGTCGGTGGGTTGACACCGTCCCGCGAAACGTTCACCGCCATCCGCGCGGCGACGCGCTTACCGCTGCGGGTGATGTTGCGTCCGAACGGCGGGTACGGGATTGATGCTACGGAGTTGATCGCGCTCCGCGATGATGCCGCAGCGTTGCGACAGGCGGGCGCGGAGTCATTCGTCTGCGGCTTCCTGACTGGTGCGGGGATGATCGATCGCGCCGCGATGTTGGCCGTACTCGCCGCGATCGGCCCCTGCCCGTGGACCTTTCACCGGGCGTTCGATCATGCGCCCGATCCGAGGGCGGCGTGGGCGACCGTCGTCGAACTCGGGGCCGATCTCATCCTCAGTAGCGGCACTGCGGTCGATCTCCCGGTAGGGCTGCCCCAATTATGCGCCCGTGCGAGTTGGCAAACCGACTCCCTGCGCTGGTTGGTCGGCGGCGGCTTGACCCTTGAGCAGATTCCCGTTTTTCGGGCGGCGGGGATTACGCAGTTTCATGCCGGACGGGCGGTGCGCGTCGGGGCGAGTTGGGATGCGCCGATCGATGAGGCGGCGGTGCGCGCGATGCGACGTGCGATTAGGGGGCGTTAAACCTCTCCCCGCCGCTGTGGCGGCGACCCTCCCCTATGAGGGAGGGTGAAGGAATGCACCATTGCTGTGTGTTAGCGTGAAGGGGAGCAGAAGATGGGGATGAAGCTTGGGCTGGGGTTGTACAATCACCTGTTGACGCCGGAGAATTTCCGGTTCGCGCGGCAGGCGGGCGCGACGCACATCGTCGTTCATACGCCGACGTTCGGCTCCGACGCGCTCGTACCGCCGCTTTGGACGGAGGAGGATCTGCGGGGTCTGCGCGGGGCGCTCAACGCCGAGGGGTTGGAACTGGAAGGGATCGAAAACTTTCTCCCGGCACACTGGTACGACGTACTGCTCGCTGGTCCGCGTCGCGACCAACAAATTGAAGACTTGAAAGGGATGATCCGCGCGATGGGGCGCGTGGGGATACCGGTGATGGGGTACAACTTCAGCATCGCTGGGGTTTGGGGTCGCACGCGCGGGCCGTGGGCGCGCGGTGGCGCCGAGTCGGTCGGCTATGTGGAAGCCGAGGCTCCGCCGCAGGATCCGATCCCGCATGGCACCGTTTGGAACACCGTTTACGACACCGCCGCGCCCGCGGGCGACATCGGTACGGTGACGAGCGAGCAGTTGTGGGAGCGGCTCGAATATTTCCTCAGGGCGTTGGTGCCGGTCGCCGAGAAGGCGGGCGTGCGCCTCGCGGCCCACCCGGACGACCCGCCGCTGGAGACGTTGCGCGGCACCGCGCGCCTCATCATCCGCCCCGAACTCTACCAGCGCCTCCTCGACATCGTGCCGAGTCGGGCGAACGCGCTGGAGTTCTGCCAGGGGACGATCGCGGAGATGCACGGCGAGATGGACCTGTACGAGGCGATCGAGCGATATGCCGGGAAGGGGCAGATCGGCTACGTCCATTTCCGCAACGTCGTCGGCAAGGTGCCGAACTACCGCGAGGTCTTCCTCGATGAGGGCGACGTGGACATGATCCGCGCGCTACGTCTTTACCATAAGCACGGTTATGACGGCGTCTTGATCCCCGACCACACCCCGGCGATGGGGTGTGCAGCCCCCTGGCACGCCGGTATGGCCTGGGCGCTCGGCTACATGCGCGCGGCGATCACAATGATCGAGGCGGAATAGGGACTGTTTAGACAGTCATCGGTAAAGCCATGCCTAGCACTACTCGCTATGGCGCTGTCGATACGAGGGGAATCGATGCTGCCAATGACCCCGGTTATGATCCAGGCGGCACTGAATGGCGGGCGGAGTCGCGCCGAGTGCCCTGCTGTACCGGTCGCGCCGCCGGAGATCGCCGAGGAAGCGCGACGTTGCGCGATGGCCGGGGCGAGTGTGGTCCACTTCCACGCGCAACGGGACGGTGGCGGCTGGTTGGCCGACCGCGAACGCTATGCCGAGGCGATCCGCCGGATTCGCGCGGTCGCGCCGGACTTGCTGATCAGTATTACGTCGTTGCGACCCGCCGACGTGTCGGTGTCGGCGATCGTTGAACTGCTGCGGGTGCTGGCGGTCGATCCGGCGACGCGCCCGGATCTGCTCTCGATCAACCTGGGTCATATCGTCGCCTGGGAGCGACAATCTGATGGTAGGGGACGGCGTACGGTGCATTATCCGAACGGCTATGAGGAGATCGCCGCGCTCCTCGCCGCGTGCCGAATGGGTGGGATCGTACCCGAACTCGGCGTGATGGACCTCGGGTTCCTGAGCAATGCGGCGACGTTGCGCGACGATGGTTTGCTGCCGTCGCGACCGTGGTTCTTGCTGGAGCTCGACACCCCCGCGTTCGGCGCGGGCCGCCAGGTTGCCCCGGCGACCGTCGCCAACTACGATCACCTCGCCGGAATACTCAGCGAGCAATTTCCGGGGTCGGCCTGGGCCGCGCACGGCGTCGCCTCACCGACGTATCCTGTGGTGCTGCGAGCGCTGGCGAGCGGTGCCCATGTGCGCGTCGGCTTCGAGGATGCGGTAACCCTGCCCGATGACCGCCCCGCGTCGAGTAATGCCGAACTCGTCTCCTGGGCAGTCGAGCGGGCGCGCGAACTGCGCCGCCACCCGGCGACCGCCGCCGAGGCGCGGGCGATCATCGGCGCGGCGCATTGAGCGTGGCGTTGATTGAGCGTGGCGTTGTACGAAGGCACGCTAGATTTTTGGGAAGGGGTTACCCCTTCCTGTCGTTGCAGCGGCGGCCCTCCCCTGCAGCGGGAGGCTGAAGGCCAGCGATTCGCATCCACTGTAGTGCCCAAACGAAGGATCGGGCATTCTTGTGCTCCTAGATCGGGGAAATGATGAGTATGGTTGAGATCGCCCCGCGCGATCGTTTTTACATCGACTCGCGCCGGATCGGCGATGCGACGATCACGATCATCAACGATGGCGACGTTACCGTGCCGATGAATGCGGTCTTTCACCCCGAGGAGGTCGCCTGGCTGCGCGCCGAGGGGTTGTCTGCCGACGAGGAGTTGATCGAAACGAGCCAGCTTGTCATCCACATCGCGCTCGGGGAGGTGTCGATCATCATCGATCCGGCCTTCGACGATCCGGGGACGCCGTGGGATCGGGAGTTCGCCACACGCTGGCCGCGTGTCCGCCGCACGCCCGGTCTCGCGGCGGGTCTGAAGGCGATTGGCGTCGATCCCGAACGGGTGACCGAAGTCATCGTGACCCACGCGCACGAGGATCACTTCGCCGGTGCCCTGCGCGAAGTCGGCGACTGTTTGCAGGCACGGTTCCCCAACGCCCGCCACCTGATCGGGCGCGCCGACTGGACCGACAACCCGAAGCGCGAGCAGCCGGACAACGCCCTCGCCACTCGGCTCGGCCCGATCGCCTCGCTCGGCCTGATCACCGCCGTGGAAGGGGAATACGAAGTCGCGCCGGGAATCACGATCCTTCCCGCTCCCGGTGAAAGCCCCGGCCACCTGATCGTCCGCGTCGTCTCGGGCGGAGAGACGTTCTACGCGCTGGGCGATCTTTTCCACCATTTCGGCGATGTTAACAATCCCGCCTGGTACTCGCCTTGGAATGACCCCGCCCTCATCCTCGCCTCGCGGCAACAGTTCCTCGCCGCCGTCTCGCCCAACGACACCGTCGTCTACACTCACGCCGTCTTCCCCGGTTGGGGGCGTATCGTGCGCGATGGGGCGGGGTCTCGCTGGGTGCAGGCTTAGGATGGAATTCGATGAGATAACGTATCAAGGGCCGCCGATTGATGACACCGTGGTATTGGCACAGTTGCCCGCTGTGTTACGTCAGGTGCTGGCACAAGTCAATGGTTTCATCGCCTATGGTGGCGGCCTACACATTCGCGGAACATGCAATACCCCGGCGTGGCACGCGCTTGATAGGGTATGGCACGGTGAGCGCGCGTTACATCGTGCTTATGGCGCGCTACTTCCTACCGATATTCCGTTCGGGCAAGATGCCGTCGGCGACCAGTTCATCCTGCGTGATGAAGCTGTGTATCGCCTCGATGGTGAGACCGGTGCGTTGACGAATCTCGACCGCGGCTTGCTCGATTTTTTCGCCGATGTGGCGGCAGATCCGATAGAGGTACTCGGGCTTCGTCCATTGCACCAGTTTCGGTTGGAAGGTGGGATGCTGCTTCCCGGTCAACTCCTCAGTGTTTATCCACCATTTTGCACGGTAGAGGCTGCTGCGGGGGTGACACTGCGCGCCGTAGACGCAGATGAGCGGTTAACCTTCCTTGCCCATTTCTCAGCACAGATTGCCACCGCCAATGACGGTGATCGCGTAAGAATCGTCATCACAGATGAATGACATGTGCAGTCTATGCGCGGGGCTGGGGCGATCATCACGCCCCGGCCCCGCTCTTGCTGCTTCGCGCTGAATGGTTACGGCTTCTCCACCATCGCCGCGCGTAGTCGCTCCAACTCCTCCTCGGCGACTTTCGGGTCGAGCTTGGTGAAGAGCGGTTCGGGCTGGCGCAGGGATTGGCCGGGTGGGACCGGCGTGATCGACCAGTCGGCGGTCGCGGGGGTGATGATCCGACCCTGGGAGGCGCGCCCGCTCCAGGTGCCGGTCTGCTCATCGCCCTCATTGAAACCGAGGAGGGCGTGCAGCCGTTCTGCGGCGAAGGGGATAAATGGTGTGGTCAGCACCTTCAGCGCGTTGATCGCCTGGATGGCGACGAACAAGGCCCGCGCGGCGGCGTCGCGGTCGGTCTTCAGCGCCTTCCACGGGGCGGTCTCATCGAGGTAGCGATTAACCGCGCTGGCGAAAGCGATCGCCTCGCGCTGGGCGTCGCGCAGATGGACCCCTTCGAGCAGGGTGGTGACGCGGGCGAAGGCGGCGTCGCGCTCGGCGAGCAGGGCGTGGTCCCGCGCGGTCAGTTCGCCCGGCTCGGGGACGCGACCGTCGAAGTTGCGATAGGTGAACGAGAGGACGCGGTTGACGAGATTGCCCCAGGTGGCGACCAACTCGCTGTTGATCCGCGTCACGAAGTCGCCCCAGCTCCAATTGCTGTCCCGCGTCTCGGGGGCGAGGGCGGTCAGGTAGTAGCGGATCGCGTCGGGCTGGTAGCGCTCCTCGATCTCCGGCAGCCAGACCGCCCAATTGCGGCTGGTGCTCATCTGTTCCCCCTCGAGGTTCATGAACTCGGCGGCGGGGACATCGTAGGGGAGATTGAGCCCGCCGTAGCCGATCAGCATCGCCGGCCAGATGATCGTATGGAAGGGGATATTGTCCTTGCCGAGGAAATAGTAGGCGCGCGCCTCGGCTGCGGCGGGATCGGCCTCATCCCACCAGCGTCGCCAGCCGTCGCCGTCGCCGGCGAGCGACGCCCATTCCTTACTCGCGGAGAGGTAGCCGATCACCGCGTCGAACCAGACGTAGATCCGCTTGTCCTTGAACGCTTCGTCGGGGAGCGGCACCGGCACGCCCCAATCGAGATCGCGGGTGATCGCGCGACCGTGCAACCCCTCGCGGAGCCAGTTGCGGGTGAAGGCGACGGTGTTGGCACGCCAGTGGGCGCGATCGGTGCCGTCGAGCCATTCGCGCAGGGCGGGCTCCAACTTGCCGAGGTCGAGGAAAACGTGCTCCGTCTCGCGGAAGGTGATCGGCCCGCCATCGAGGACGCTGTAAGGGCTGCCGAGTTGTTCGGGATCGAGCAGCGTCCCGCAGTTGTCGCACTGGTCGCCGCGCGCCCGCCCGAAGCCGCAGTTGGGGCAGATTCCTTCGACATAGCGGTCCGGGAGGAAGCGCCCTTGCGTCTCGCTGTAGGAGCCGGTCATCCGGTCGCGGTAGAGATAGCCCGCTTCGAGGAGCCGCAGGAAAATATCCTGGGTCACGGCGTAGTGGTTCTCGGTGTAGGTCTTGGTGAAGAGATCGAACTCGATCCCCAGTTGGTCGAACGTGTGCAGGAACGAGGCGTGGTAGCGATCGATCACCGCCAGGGGGGTGATTCCCTCGCGCTCGGCCCGGATCGTGATCGGCGCGCCGTGGCAGTCGCTGCCGCTGACCATGATCACGTCGGCACCGCGCGCCCGTGAGAATCGCGCGAAGATGTCGGCGGGCAGGTAGACGCCGCTGACATGGCCGACGTGGAACGGCCCATTGGCGTAGGGCCAGGCGACGCAGACCAGGATCCGATCCCGGCCTTGGTCGGGAGTTGGGGTTGTTGCCGCGGTGGTAGCTGACATCGGCGTCCGTACCTCGATCATGTGGCGCGTACCCTGTCGGCATTGCCGCTGGCTGCACCAGCGCGCGGATACCGATACGCGCGGAATCTTCACAGTCGCCGCACAGTGTAACATGGCTGCCGATGCGCGAGAATGGCCGCGATCCGTGCCTGAAAAGAATAGCCTCGCCGGTGTGGTTCCCGATCAGCAAGGGCCGAAGGATATTTGAAGAAGGGCTCGGCGTGCGCGGATCGTAA
>DATCMP010000412.1:0-2310 GCA_036563365.1 Thermomicrobiales bacterium | reverse complement strand
CTACGCCGACCGGATCGTGGCGATGAAGGCGGGCGAGATCGTCGCCGTCGGCCCCCCCGCCGAGGTGATCACCGCCGACCTGCTCCGCGAGGTCTTCGCGATCGAGGCGAGCATCGTCACCGACCCGCAGACCGGCCTGCCGCTCGTCCTGCCGATCCGCGCCATCGGCACCGCCGCGACCCAGTCCGCCGTCGCCCTCGCCCCCGCAGAGGTTCGGCACGAGCGCCAACTAGCCGCCGCCGTCCGCCTCGCCTCATGACGATGGTGAGCGTACTGAGCAATAGGGCTGGCGGCTGAAGCCACGGCCCACCTGCGCGGGCGGGGCTTGTTCGCGGCGCGATGCCCGATAATACGACACTATCTTGCAGCAATCCTAGCCGCCGCAGGGCGGCTTCGTGGCCCGCAGGTCCGCGAGGCGCGGCCTTGCCCCGAGCGCAGTCTTGGGGTTCAGCCGCCAGCCACCACCCACACAGACCCAGACTCCCGCCCCCAAGATCAGTCAGCGCGTCCCTTTCGCGCCGGACGCAGCGAACACCGCGCCGATCCCCGCGCCGATCGCGAGGCCGATCCCGATCCCCAGCGCGAGATTGCCGAGCGCGACGCCGAGTCCCGCGCCGAGCGCCATTCCGACGCCGATCCCCAACGATAGGCCCGCGCCCACCAGGGCGTTCTTCCGCTGCTCCGGCTCCTGCTGCTCGGGCTCCTGCTGCATCATCCCGCTCCTTCCGGCGTCCGCGGCAGATCGGGCGCGACACGGGCGTACCCGCCCGCCGCTTCCGCCGACGCTCTAGCCGCCCTCACCATGCTCGCCACGTCCGACGCGGCGGGTAGCGTGGTGAAGGCGGTAGCAGGGGATATGCCACCGGGGCGAAGGCCGCGCTCCCGCTACGCCGGGGGCTCGCCTTCCGCCCGGGTCGGCTCATCGTGGGCGAAGGTGCCGAGGTTGATCGCCCCGGCGGGCTCGTAGGTGGCGATGATGACGCCCGTGGTGGACATCTTGGTGTCAACCAGGCGGAGACCGGCGGGGATAGCCCCCTCGCCGAAGAGCCGCTTCCCCTTGCCGAGGACCACCGGGAAGGTCCAGAGGCGATACTCATCGACCAGATCGTTGGCGACCAGGGTCTGGATGAGCTGCGAACTGCCGTGGACTTGCAATTCCGGCCCGTCCCCCTCCTTGAGACGACGGATCTCCTCGACCACATTCTGGCTGATCAGGACCGAGGTAGGCCAGTCGGCGCTCTTCAAGGTGGTGGAGACGACGTATTTGGTGGCGTCGTTCATCGGGCGACCGCCCTCCTCGTCGCTGGCGTGGGGCCAGAAGGCGGCGAAGATCTCGTAGGTCTTCCGCCCGATCAGGAGATCGAACTGGCGGTTGTCCATGAAGTCGGTCTGGATTTCGCCCATCCGCTCGTCCCAGTAGTTGACCGACCAGCCCCCCTGATCGAAACCACCCGAATCATCCTCGCCGGCGCCGCCGGGGGCCTGCATGACGCCATCGAGGGACAGGAAGGTGCTGACAACGAGCTTCCGCATCTGCTCTCTCCTACTATTAAGTGCTATTAAGTGCCACCCGCAAGTGCCACCCGACAGGCCGACCGCGTAGCCGGTTCGTGTGGCCTGGTTCTGCGTACTTGTCGAACGGGAGGGGCCGGAATCGACATCGCCGCGCGCCCGATCTCGGCGCAAACGCGATCGATCGATAGGCGGGCCGGAAACAGACGACCAATCAAGCCCCGATCCACTATCCGCACGCCCGATACCATCGGCTTGCGCGACGGCCAGGAGAGCGCGCGCGAGATGCTGTAGAACGTCGCTGCTACGACCATCCTATGCCTTCCGGGCGTCGGCGGCATCCGGCAACGCGGGGTGAAAGTGGGAGGGAGGGCGAATAAGCCTGGGGGGTCGCCCCCCGCCCCGGTCGTCATCCGCCCGATCCGACCACCCGCCATGCGCTATCATTCCCCCCGACAACACCGTCACCAGCCATCACGAAGGGAAACCGAGTGCCGCCCACGACCACCCTCGCCCCGCGCGCCGAAGAGCTCACCCCGCCTATCGACGAGCCCACGCTGGTGCCGGAGATGCCGCCCGCCGCGAGCGTCTACAGCCCCGCGATCCTGCTGCTCGCCGCGATCGTCGGCGGCTCGTTCCTGGGCCTCGGCTTCATCTTGCCGCTGCGCGCCATCTACGCCCGCTCGATCGGCTCCACCGCCGTCGAGATCGGCCTGATGACGACCGCCTACCTCCTGGCCTCCTTCCTGGCCGCGCCGTTCATCGGGCGGCTCACCGACCGCCTCGGCCCCAAACGGC
>DATCMP010000403.1:0-7591 GCA_036563365.1 Thermomicrobiales bacterium | reverse complement strand
GCAGCCGCGACCGCTATTAGTTGTCACTCCCCGCATTCGTCAATGGTGCGGGCGATCGGGCGGTAGGGAGCAGCGCCGACCGGGCGAGAATTCGAGAGACCTGGGGCGGCACCAAACGGTGTCGCCCTTTATTGCGCGTTGCGTCTATCCCCGCCCGAGGGCTATCGCAATGTGGGGGACGAAGCGCAGCGTGCGAGGCCGTTGACCCGAAGGCTCGGCTGAAGGCAACATCGGTCGCCACGGTTTGCGCCTGCGCGGACCGGCCGCAGCGATGTTGCTCACCGTGCCGAATCGTGGGCGTAGCACCCCGCACGGCGACAGTCCTGTATCCGCAACTTGCCCGAGAGCACGGATGTTCAGGCCCGTGTGGGCGAAGAAAAGAGGGGCGCACCGCAAGAACCTGCGGTACGCCCCTTTGCATTGCATGGCTACGAACCCAACACCTCGCGGATCGCCTCGCCGACACCGTTGACGAGCGCATCGACCTCTTGCTCGGTAATCACCAGCGGCGGTGAGAAGGCGATGCCGCTATCGTTGCAGCGTACGATCAGGCCGCGCGCCCGCGTGGCCGCCTGGAGCTTCGCCCCGACACCCGCGGCGGCGGCGAAGCCCGCCTTGGTGTCGCGATCGGCGACAACCTCGATGATCGCCATCAGCCCCTTACCGCGCACATTGCCGATGTTGGGGTGATTGCCGAGATCGTGCAGCCCGGCCAGCAGTTGTTCGCCCCGGACGGCGGCGTTGGCGGGCAGATCCTCGGCTTCGATCATCGCGATGTTGCGGAGACCGACGGCGCAGGCGACCGGGTGGCCGGAGTAGGTGAAGCCGTGCATGAAAAGTCGATCGGGCGTGCTGAGGCGCTCGTTGATCTCATCGGAGACGCCGACCGCGCCGAGCGGGAGATAGCCGGAGGTGATCCCCTTCGCCAGCGAGACGATATCCGGCTGCACCGCGTATTGTTCCACACCGAACATCGTGCCGGTGCGCCCGAAGCCGGTGATCACTTCGTCGGCGATCAACAAAATGTCGTGCTTCTTCAATACCTCGGAGACGGCGGCCCAGTAGCTCTGCGGCGGCGGGACAACCCCGCCCGCACCCTGCACCGGCTCGCCGATGAACGCCGCGATCTGATCGGCACCTTCGCGCTCGATCGTCGCTTCCAACTCCTCGATCAGCTTGGCGACGAACTCGGCCTCGCTCAGGCCGTCGCCGAGCCGATAGGCGTGCGGCGCGCTGATGTGGACGAAACCGGGGCTGATCGGGCCGAAATCTTGCCAGTAGGCGGGTATACCGGTCGCGGCGAGCGCTCCCGAGGCGATCCCGTGGTAGGCCATGTTGCGCGAGAGAATCTTGACCTTGTTCGGTTGTCCGCCGAGTGCCCAGTAATAGCGCGCGATCTTCAGCGCCGTCTCGTTCGATTCCGCCCCGCCGGACGTGAACTGGAAGTGGTTGAGCGGTCCGGGGATCATCGCGGCCAGCTTCGTGGCGAGTTCGATCGCGGGCGGCGTGGCGAGTCCGAAGAAGGTCGGCTGGAACGCGAGCCGGACCATCTGTTCCTGCGCGACGTCGGCGAGTTCGCGCCGCCCATGCCCGACGTTGACATTCCAGAGCCCGGCGAAGCCATCGATGTACTCCTTGCCGTCGGAGTCCCAGACGGTCGAGCCTTCGCCGCGCACGATGACGAGGGGGCCGGTCTGGCGGTGGCGGTGGAGGTTGGTGACCGGGTGGAGCATGTGGGCGAGGTCTTGCTCCACGAGGCTGGCGGTATCCCACGTTGCGATCATCGATTGCTCCTTGGTCGTTATCGCCGCCGGTCGAACGGCAGCACAGCGGCCGTGTGCGTTGTACAATCGTTGCGGTAGTGTGCGGGTCGTGCTGCATGAAATGTACTGCGCGATGGGGTGACGATAACACGCCCGCGAACGCACCGCAATGGCGTTGACGTGCCGAGGCGGTTCCGCCGGCCCGGGGCGTTACGCCGCGGCATTCGTTGTGGCATTTGGGGAGCATGATGGACGGGATCGCTGGATTGCCGCCGCTACGGCTGCACCACGTTGGTATCCTGGTGTCCGATCTGGACGATGCGCTGCAGTTCTATCGCGGCACGCTGGGCCTACGGGTAGGGACGCCGCATGAATCGGCGGCGAATGATATTCGCGCCGCCCTGATCGCGCTCGGCGGGAGTTATCTCGAACTCTTCGCGCCCCTGACGCCTGACGGATCGATAGCGCAAACCCTGGCGAAACGCGGCGCGGGGATGCACCACCTCTGCTACGAGGTGGGGGACATCGTCGCGGCGTTGGCACACTGCCGGGAGGCTGGGGTGCAGCTGATCGATCAACTGCCGCGCCCTGGCCTGCACGAGGGCTGGCGGGTCGCCTTCCTCCACCCGCGCTCATGCGGCGGCGTCCTGACGGAGTTGGTCGAGATCGGCAGCTACCAGGCCGAAGGCGAGCACTGAGGCGCGGGTGAGGTCGGCGGCAGGCGCGATGCATTCGGCGCTGCTTTGGCCGCTGTTCCCAGCTTGCTACACGCACGGTAGGGGGTTGTGGAGGATCATTACGCGACGCTACACGTTCGTGCCTCGGCCAGCGCCGAAGAGATCGAGCGGGCCTATCGTCGCCTGGTAAAGCGCCATCACCCGGATCTGCTGCGGGAGGCGAGCCCCGAAGCGCGACGACGCGCGGAAGATCTCTTGAAGCGGATCAATCGCGCCCACGGCGTGATCGGCGATCGCGAGCGGCGACGCGACTACGATCGCGACTACGATCGGGCGCGGCGTGGCGGGGGATCGGCCACGATGCCTTCTCCGCGGCGCACGGCACCCCCCCAGAGCCCCGTGCCGACGCCGCGGCCGACCGCCAAGCGTACGACGCACTGGGGGGGCGGGGGGCCGATCGCTATCGAGTGGGAAACCCCGCCCGAGCACGCGCCGAGCTTGCGAACCGAGTTGTTCTCGATCGGGCGACTGTTGCGCTATGCCGCCGTGATCATCCTCTTCGCGATGTTGCTGGCGATCATCTGGCGCCCGTGGCTGGGTCGTCCCTCCGCCATCGCGACAGCCACACCGGCCGTGCCGAGCGTCACCGTGACGCCGCTACAGACGGTTGTCCCCACCACTATCCCCGCGGTCGGCCCGCCAGCGCCCTGAGCTCTAGTCCGCCGGTTTGCCGCTCTCGGTCGTGATGTCATACCCCTGCCGTTGCGCCAGCGCGACCGCGGCGGCGATATGCGAGAGGTGGGTGAGCCCCTGCGGGAAGTTCCCGAGCATTTCGCCGCCGTGTGAGTCCCATTCCTCCGCGAATAGCCCCAGGTCGTTCCCGGTCGCCGAGGCGCGATCGAAGACCTCGCGCGCTTCCTCCATCCGGCCCTGATGGGCCAGACATTCCGCCAGCCAGAACGAGCAAGCCAGGAAGACCCCTTCTTCGCCCTTCAGCCCATCGTCGGTCCGCGCGACGCGATAGCGGAGGAGCAAACCGTCTTGCAGCAATTCCTGTCGGATAGCATCGACCGTGCGGATCATCCGCTCGTCGTCGTAGGCGACGAAATCGACGCTCGGGAGGAGGAGGAGGGCCGCATCGAGCTCTTGCGAACCGAACGCTTGCACGAAGATGCCGCGCTCCTTGTCATAGCCGTCGCGCTCGATCGCGTCGCGGATCGCGTTGCGGGTCGTCTTCCAGCGGCGCAACGGTGCCTGTCGCAGGCTCGCCTCGGCGAGGCGGATCCCCCGATCGAGGGCCGCCCAGCAGTAGACCTTCGAGTGGACGAAATGTTGCGGCTTGCCGCGAATCTCCCAGATCCCGCGGTCGGCCTCCTCCCAACGCTCGGCGGCGGTATCGACCAGGTCGAGCAGGAAGCGCCAGTAGTCATCGTCGATCGAGTGCCCGCGCTCGTACCACCGCCAACTGAGATCGAGCAATTCGCCGTAGGCGTCGAGCTGGGTCTGGTGTGCCGCCGCGTTGCCGACCCGTACCGGGCGGGCGCCGCGATAGCCCTCCAGGTGGGCGAGTTCGATCTCGGTCAGGGTGCGTTCACCGCCCGGCCCGTACATGATTTGCAGGCTATCCGCCGCGCCCGCGGCGCTGCGCTGGATAAAGCGGCGGAAATCATCCGCTTCGGTGGCGCAGCCGATATCGGCGAGCGAGCGGACGCTGAGCGCGGAATCGCGAATCCAGCTATAGCGATAGTCCCAGTTCCGCTCGCCGCCGGGGCGTTCGGGGAGCGAGGTGGTCGGCGCGGCGACGATCGCGCCGGTTGGGGCATTGGTCAACGCCTTCAGGGTCAGGGCCGACCGGACGGCCCCCGGGCCGTCCGGTCCTTCGAGGCGGGCCAGCGCCGCCCAGGTCTGCCACCACGCGATCGTCCCGAGCAAACGACGGTCGATCTCGGCGACTTCGAGGACGGTCGGCCGCTCGCGGTCGATCGCCGCCGGGTCGGCATAGCTGATCGTGGTGCGGATCCGCTCGCCGGCGCGGATCATAAAATGGGCCGTCAGATCGTGCCGCCCCTGCATTTCGAGTTTGGCATCGGAGTGGATGACCAGCGCATCATCGCCGCCGATAGCGCTGTAGAGATTGATCCCTTCGTGGCGTATCCACGGACGCAAGGCACCGTAATCGAAGCGCGGGGCGATCTGCAAGCGCAGGTCGACCCTGCCGCGCACCCCTTCCACGATGCGGAGTATCTGCAAGTAGGGGGCGAGGCGACCGCCCTCGCGCATGGCAAAACAATCGAGGATCCGCGCCTCGCCGCCATTGGTGTGGATCAACGTTTCCAGCACCATCGTATTCTCGATATAGCGGCGGAAGGCTGGACCGTTGGGCTCGGCGGGGCCGATCGAACAAAATCCGCCCTTCTCCCAATCGAGGAGTCGACCGAAGCAACTCCCCTGGTCGAAGCGCGGCAGGCAGCACCAGTCGATCGAGCCGGTGCGGGAGACCAACGCTGCGGCGTGGCAATCGCCGATCAGCGCATAGTCGCCGATCGGTGGGTAGGGCGAGGGCGCGGTGGCAGCGGTCGTCATCAGCTTCTCCTACGACTTCCTCGGTAACGCGATGATCGGACGGCGAGCGGCCTGGTCGTTCGTCATCTCCGCGGCGACGCATGTCGATCGGGCAATGCAAGGGGCTTGCCATTGCGCCCCGCAGCCGGTCGGACGGTTGGCGCATAGCGGGTCGCTGCGAGTACAATACGCCGTGGAATGCCGGCATGTCCCGGAAGGGTTTGCTGTGCGCGATTACGAGCGAAGATTATCGAGGAGGGTGACATGCCAGCGGCCAATGCGGCGAAACGTCGCGTGAATGAGAAGCACCGCCTGAAGAAGCAGAAAGAAAAGGCCAAGAAGCGCGGGTTGGACACCAGCAATCCTTTCTGGCGCTTGCTCCTGAATCCCGCGAATGCCGAGATCGGCGAATTGTCCGGTCGGCCGGGGCGCGGTCGATAACCCGGCCGAGGCAGGCGGGGGAAGGCGCAGCACGTGGAGGTCCGCGACGATCGGCGTCGCATCGACTTCCCGTATCTGCCCTTCCCCCGCCCGTCGCTTTAAGCGAGCGGCAGCGAGACGACGAAGACCGTTCCCTGCTCCGGCGCGGGTTCGGCCCAGATCCGCCCGCCGTGGCCCTCCACGATCCCCCGACTGATATACAATCCCAGCCCAAGGCCCTCCGGGCTCCCCGCCGAGGCGTTGGTGGTGCGATAGAACGGCAAAAACAGCTGTTCCCGTTCGCCCTCCGGCACGCCGATCCCCGAGTCGCGCACGCTAATCAAACTTTCGGTGCCGGTGCGTCGTGTGCTAACGAAGACATCGCCCCCGGTCGGCGAGTATTTCAGGGCATTTTCGAGCAGATTCCCGACTACCTGCCCGATCCGGAGGGGATCGTGCGCGATCGGCAGCGGGTCAGCGGCGTCGCAGATGATCCGGTGCCCGCGTTCCTCCAGGCCGGGTCGGCGGACGAAGCGCTCTACCGTCTCGCGTACCGTCTGCGCGAGGTCGGCGGCTTCGAATTGCAGCGTCAGGCGGCCTGCCTCGATCCGGGCTACTTCGAGGAGATCTTCGCTCAGGCGTTGCAAGCGGGCGAGTTCACCGCGCGCGGTATCGATGTAGCGCTTCAGGCGGATCGGATCGGGGCCGGCGGGCTGCACGACCTGACGACCGAGGAGTTCCAGGTAGCCGCCGAGGGTGGTGATCGGCGTCTTCAGCTCATGGCTCGCAGTCGCCAGGAACTCGTCTTTCGCCCGTTCGAGCTGGCGTCCGGCGGTGACATCGGTGTACACGATGATCCTGCCGACAATCGCATCGCTATCCGGATCCCGCATCGGGCCGGTGTAGCGCTCCAGGATCCGACCGGTGGCGCGCGAGAGGGCGACCTCGTCGATCGACGTCTCCTCGAAGTGCTCGTTGAGCCAGGTCAGGCGGGCCAGCAAGCCTTTCGGATCGCGCGCCTGCTGCGCCAACAGGCGTTCCGCGATATCGAGATCGTGCCAGCCGATGATGGTGCGTACATCGACGCCGAGCATCTCCCCGAGTCGACGATTGGCGAAGCGCACATGCCCGGCGCGATCGGTCATCAGGATCCCTTGTTGGATACTTTCCAGCACCGCGCGCAAGTCGCTCGTCATGCCGCTCGTCTCGGCGTGCAAGCTGGCGTTCTGCAAGGTCAGCGCCGCAGGGGTCGCGATCGATTCGACCAGGCGTAAGTCGCCGAGGGTATAGGGGCTGCCGGTCAGGCGACGCAGCACCACGCAGCCCCGCGTCTGGCCGCCGGCCATCAACGGAACGATCAGCAAGTGCAGCGGAACCTGATCGTGCAGCGTCACAAACTCGGGATCGCTCGGCGCGTCGTTGAGCAGGACCGACTGCCCATGCAGCACACTCTCGTCGATCAGTTCGTGACCGTGCGGGAATTCGGGCGGGGCGGCGGTGCCCCATTGGAGGGACAATTCAGGCTGCATCAGCCCCGCTTGCAGGCTGTAGATTGTGACATCCTCGCAGGAAATCGCCGCGCGGATCGCGCCGAGTAAGGCTTGCCGGATCTCAGCCGGTTCCACAGTGTCGGCGAGGGTCAGCCCCGCGATATGGAGCGTCGCCAGCTCGGTCCCCTGTCGCGCGAGCGCCCGCTGATCCTCGTGGCGGGCCGTCAGATCGCGCCCGGCGCAGTGGATCTCGATCGGCTGGCCGAGTTCGGTCAGCACCTTGCCGCGCACTTCGATGATCCGCCGCTCGCCGGTGGCGCGGACGAAGGTCCATTCGTGCGGCGCGACCGGCGCGCCGCTGATGATGACGCTGGCGAGGAGTTCCAGGGTGGCGTCGCGTTCTTCGGAGGCGAGCAGATCGCCGACGTGGCGCTCGCGGAGTTGCGCGGCGCTATAGCCGAGCAGCTCACAAAGCGCCGCGTTCGCCGAGAGGATCTGGCCCCCGATACTGAGCGTGAACGCCGGATCGGGCGAGTCGTCCAGGAGATCGTCGGTGGTGATGGCGCGTTGTCTCAGCGC
This sequence comes from Thermomicrobiales bacterium, assembly GCA_036563365.1. GTDB lineage: Bacteria > Chloroflexota > Chloroflexia > Thermomicrobiales > CADCWN01 > CADCWN01. Next base: position 100 of record DATCMP010000403.1, on the reverse strand, counting down.
AACTTCGGCGAGCGTCGCCGCGATCCGCGTGCCGATAGACGCGCAGAGTTGCAGTTCAGGCAATCCCAACGGGGGGCTGTCCCCTCCCCGGCTAAGGCTG
>DATCMP010000402.1:0-11473 GCA_036563365.1 Thermomicrobiales bacterium | reverse complement strand
TGCCGGGCGGGCGGATCGCGCTCGTCCTCACCGGCCTCGACGACGAGCGCGACGCGCGCTGCCGCCTGCAGGTCACGATCAACGGCACGACGGTCTTCGACGGCCCGGCGGCCTTCCCCAACGCCCCCTCCACCGACAACGGCGAGGGCGGGGGGGCGCGGTACTGGGGCACGATGCCGATCGCCATCCCCGCCGGTGCGCTCCGCCCGGGGAACAACACGCTCGTGCTGCGCAACCGGACGCCCGGTTCCGGCCTGGGTATCCCCTATATCCTGATCACCGACGTCGATTTCACCGTCGAGCCCTGATACGCGCGGCCCCTAGCCGCGCGTGAGGCGCACCTTGCCCTGTGGGACCGGCGGTGTTGTTGCCCCGTCGAAGGGAGGATTCGGGATTAACAACGCCCCGCGGACGGCCTTCCCCAGGGCATCGGAGGACGTGTTTCGTGGGACGTGGGTCCATCGTTCATCGGATGGGGGCCCTTGGTCAGGTGCGCATAGCGCGGGGTCGTCACCGGCGCAACCGGCGCGGCGACGCGGCGCCATCGCTCGGGGGGTACCGCGGCGGCCGACCACGCGGCGCCGGAGTATGGTGGCCAGGAGCGCTTGGCACCCGTAGGGCGGCTCGCCCGGGATGAAATGCTCTGAGGCCGCGGCACGGTGACGCCGCTCGCCCTGGACCCGGCCGAACGTTGGCCAATATTCGCTCTCGTTGTCGCGGTCGGGGGATATGGACGCGCGGCGAAGGGCGTGGTCGGCCAGGGTTGCTACGGGACCCTGGCCCCGGGGCGGGTAGCGGTCGAACGCGATCGGGCGGTGCAGCGGGCGGATCGGCATGGATGGCATTCGCCTTCGCACGGGAGATGACGCCGGTGAGCGGGTGACAATCGGCGGGCGCGACGCCTACCCGCGCACCATCCGCGAGCCGCCGGGTAGGGCGCGCGTGCGGCGCCCTCGGGGCGGTGACGCCGCTATCGCGCGTGCCGGGCGGCCGTCATGGTCGGCCCAGCCATCGGTTGCCGACGACCGGGTTAGGTTCGCATAGCCCTCAACGTCCATCGACAGACCTATCGGCCTGCTGCTAACACCCTTCATCACACACCTGCCCGCCCCTGAGATGCAAGCGCCCTGCAGACGGGACGCTGAAGCGACACTATTCCACGCTCATGGTACAGGGGTCGTATATTGCGCGGCGACCCACCCTTCGACCCCGTCCGACATACGGACGTGAAGCCAGGTGACGCCATCAACCTCCTGGGGGCGAGCTAATCGCTCGAGATGGGTCCCCTCACGATAGACGTCGATCCGCTCACCCCCCGGTGATACGCGGAGCACAATCCCTTCGCCCCCGGTGCCCGCAACCATGAATTGCTGTCCCGAGACAGCCGCCACTCCCGGGGACGCGGGAGCGGACCGTGGCGGGGGGGTCGAGCGGGAGGAGCTCGCTTCGGGCATCACTTGAGGGGTGCGTGTGGCGCTCGCCGGCGATGTCAGCGGGAAGGGGGGCGGCGCCAAGCCCCCGCCCGCGGCGATCGGCGGGCTTGTGGTCGTTGCTTGCGGGGTTCGCCCGCCAGGAGCCGCGAACCCCCAACCGAGGAGCAGCGCGAGCAGCGGGGCCAGCAGCGCGATAGCCACCCACAAGAACCGTCGCGGTCTGCGGGTGCTCAGGATGCGCTGGACGCGGGTGAACGTCTCCTGATAGAGTGGCGGGCGATTATCGACCATGATCCTCCTATTTCGGCTCACCCCGAGCACCCGCCCCGCGACAGATAGCGAGGCGAGTCAGGTGCTCAGCGCGAGTGCCAGAGATCGGGCAGGACGTCGGCGTAGAACGCCACGGCGAACCAGGCCCACTCCTGACCATACAGATCGGTGGGATCCCCCCAGTGCGCTGCCTCGCCTTGTCGCGTAACACCCTTCACGAAATAGCCGACATAGAGGGCGTTGGCCGACGAGGGATCGGTCGTCAGCAGCAGCGCCAGGGCACCGGCGTTGCCGACGATGCTCGGGGTCTCCTGCACGATCGCCCCGTCGTGCGCGTAGACGGCGCTCGGAGCCCCCTTGCGGACCACCTCGTCGCGCAGGAAGCCGGCGTTCTCGCGCAGGTACGAGTCGGCACGGCCATCACCCGACCAACGCAGATCGAGGGCGATCCGCCAGTAGGTCCGCGCCGCGTCGTAGCCGTAGCGCGTGGTGTCGTTCCCGGAGAGCGGCAGGGGGACCAGCGCCCCGGTGGTGCGGTCGAGGCCGACCCAGTCGGGCGGCAGACCGGCCGAGCGGCTCGCACCCAGGGTAGCGTTCGACGCCACCGGCAGGATCGCGTAGCCGGTGTTGATGACCTCCCACCAATCGTGGCGTGGATCGGGATCCACCTCCTTGAAGACCCGGTAGGCGTAGGGGGCGAAGTAGCTCGGATTGAGCGCAAGGACGTCCCCTTGTGTCGCCCAATCCCCTGCGGTGAGGTAGGGCCTGCCTCCGACAATAGCTACCTCGTGGTCCCAGATCGCGCCGACCGTCCGCACCCCGGCACCGTGTAGTGCCGGGTCATTCCAGCGCTTGCCCGCCAGCAGCAGCGCCAGGGCGATGTCGGCATCGGCGTCGGTCGCGCTGTTGGCGTCGCGAATCACGCCGTTTTGCCAGCGCCAGGCGTAGAGGCCGTCGGGTCGTTGCAACTGCGCCTGGGTCCAGGCCCAGGTGCGGTCGAAGGTGGCCCGATCGTCCGACCAGACCGCGCGGAGCAGTGCGTAGGATTGCGCCTCGGACGTCACCGTCCCGTCGGCGGCGGCGAATGCTCCGTCCCGTCCGAAGCGATCGGCGATCGCACGGTCGGTGCCCGCGAGGAGGGCGCGCTCGGTCGAACCCGCGTGATCGACCTTCCACAGCTCGATAACCTGTCGGGGGTGGAGGTGCCCGGTTCCCTCCGCCGCCGACCAAGTCGCAACCTGGTGGGCGTGGCGCAGCGCATCCACGGCCACGGTGTTGCCCTCACGCGCGAATTCCTGGTCGAGGTTGGGGGTGATCACGAGGTAGTCAACCGTGCGCCAGTCGTCTTGGAAGACACCCTGGCGGATGGCCGGATCGGTGGCCACCTTGACATGGCTATGAGCGTTCGGGAAGGCCGGGCCGCCCAGCCCAGGTTCGTGGAGAGCGACCCAGAGATCATCCCGGATAATGACCCGGCTATCCGCGGGGATGGTAGCCTTGATATATCCGATCGCCTCGCGTCCCGGCGCGCTCTGATTCTCGATATAGAGCGGACGTAGCGCTCCCCCCTGCCAGTACCCCCCCAGCAGCGCCAGTACGGCGCCGCTGGCGAGCGCCGCACCGGCAACCTTCGGGAGGCGCGAGAAGAGCGCCGCCATCAGCAGCCCGAGGTTGAGACAGAGGAAGGGGAGCGCGGCCAGGATGTAGAAGCTGAAGACGATGCCGCCACGCGCAAGGTAGAGGAGGGGCAGCACACCGAGCAGCCCCGCTGCGAGCGCGCGGCGATCGCGCACGCCGCGTATCAGATTGATCCCTACCGCTAACGCGCCGCCGGCGAAGAGGAACGGATCGCGCGGCAACCAGTCATTCCGGACCAGCGTCCAGAACTCGTTGTGCGGATTGAGTGCGCCGCCCCCGGTGCGTCCCAACTGCCACCGCAACGCCTCCAAGAGGGAAATTCCCGAACCGCTGAAGGTGTTACCGCTGGAGAATACCGCCGCATCCCCGAAGAGTTCCCCCTTCAGGAGGGCGTAGAGGGGATACCAGCTCGCCACCACCAACAGCAGCACGACCCACGCCGCCACGGCGAAGCGGCCCTGGTGCCGCCGCCGCTCCTGCACCGCGACGAAGAGGAGCGCGGGGAGGAAGACGATCGCCGTCTCCTTGCTGAGGAGCGCCAGCCCGAAGCAGATCCCGCTGAGGGCCACGCGACTCAGGCGGCCCCAGCCATTAAGGAGGAGATCGAGGCTGAGCAGGAGCCAGAAGACCATGATGTTGTCGAGCAGCAGCATGCGCCCGTAGAAAATCGCCAGCGGCGAGACCACGAATGGCACCACCGCCAACGCCGCCATTGGCGCCGCGCAGCCGAGTTTGCGCGCCAGGTGGTAGAGGAGCGGGATCGTCGCCAGGTGCAACAGGAGCATCAACAAGCGGCCGCTGTCGATCGCCCCGCCGAAGGTATGCGGCCCACCCGTCAGCCCGAACCAGCCGGCGATCGCGATCCAGCCGGCCGGGGCATGGTCGTAGATATAGGTGTAAGGCGAGAGGCGCCCTTGGCGGAGCACGGACCAGGCTTGCGCGGCGTAAATCCCCTCGTCATCCGTCAGGGTGAACCCCGGGTAATTGAACATGTTGAGCGCCTGCATCACGAGCCCGAGGAGGACCAGGGTGAGGAGGAGGAGCGGCTCGGTGTACGGGTTCGTCGCGGAACGGCGAGGCGGAGCGGACGACGGCGCGGGCGGCGCGTGCACCCCTCGCGGGCGGTCGAGGGTCGAATTAATCACGGGCGAGTCCCTCCGCTTCAACGGGGCGTGTCGACGTCGACGTCGGCTCCTTGCGATGCGCGCCGATGTGGGCGGTTTTCTCCCAGGTGTTGATGCGATTGAGCTGGCGCCAGACGGCACGGAGCGCTGCGTAGCCGAGGAGCCCCTGGTACGGCAGATACGCGACGAGCATCCAGAGCGGCGAGAGCCATGAGGGGCGCAGCCCGTGGACCCCTGTGAATTCATAGAGCCCGACCAGGCTGATGACAAACTGGATGGTCACCATGTAGAGCGGTAGGGTGCTCACCATCGCGACCGCGACCGGGACCTTGGCGAAGAAGATCAGCCAGAGGCTGACCGGCAGGTAGAGGAAGGTCAGCGCCTGCAGGAGGGGGAAGGCCAGCGTGTAGAGGGCCAGGAGGCGCTGGGGCCAGGAGGGCAGCAGGCGCCAGTCCCCCTTGCCCAGCACCTGCAGGAATCCCTGGTTCCAGCGGGTGCGCTGCTTGACGAACTGGCCGACCGTCGGCGGCGTCTCCTCCTTCGTGACGTGCTCGTCGTCGTAGAGGACGCGCACGGGGATGCGCTCCGCGCTGAGGCGGATCCCGACGTCGGCGTCCTCGGTGAGGCACTCCTGGTCCCAGCCCCCCAGCCGCTCCAGCAGCTCGCGCCGCATGAAGACGGTGTTGCCACCGAGCGGGACCATCCCGACCGCCGCGTGGTAGTGCATGCGGCTCTTGAACCAGAAGAAGTACTCGAGCACGTTGAGGGCGGAGAACCAGCGGTCGGCGTAGTTCATCAGCTGCACGCCGCACTGCACCACCGGTGCCCCCTCGCGTTGCATCACCGTGTCGACCACCCGCAGGATGTCCGGGTGCGGCTCGTCCTCGGCGTCGAAGATCGTCACCACCTCGCCGGTCGCCTCGCGCAACGCCACGTTGAGGCCGTGCGGCTTGTTGATCGGCGGGTCGGCGAAGGTGAGCAACCGGGCGTTCTCGATCCCGCCCGTGCGCAATTCGGCCAGTTTCTCCTCCACCTTGGCGATGGTGCCGCGATCGCCCGCCTCGATCACCACCAGGATCTGCACCAACGCGCGCGGGTAGTCGAGGTCGACCATCCGCCCGATGGTGTCCCCGATGACCGCCTCCTCGTGGCGGGCCGGGAGGATCAGGGTGAAGCGGCGCGCGGGTGTTTCGAAGGTACGAGGTACGCTGTTGCGCACCCGCTTGCCCTCATCCTCCCAGGCATAGAGCATCAGGATGGCGGAGTAGGCCGATTGCGCGGTGAGCACGAGAGAGCCGCCGCCCAGGAGCAGATACGCCGGGTTCATCGCGCCACCTCCCCGGCGACGCGCGGTGTCGGGCGACCGAAACGCAGCCGCCAGACCACCGCCGGCGCCTCGGCCACGATCCGCCCGGACATACCGACCCGGCCGCATCGCCGTTCCGTGCAGCCGATCGATACCTCCAGCACGCGGGAGCCGGTGTGGAGAGCACGGTAGGTCAGCTCGCCCCGGAAACCGTGGTCGCTTGCCCGTACCGCGCCCAGATCGAGCTGTTCCAGCGCTCGCCGAGGGCAACAATTGCACCCGCCGGTCAGTTCCCGCACCGGGCCGCCGAGGCCAATGATCCGCCGATGCGCCGGCCAGCCGCGCGTGCGCCCCCCCGGTGCTCGACGCGAGCCGGCGGCGAGATCCGCGGCCCCGGCGCGCACCGGCGCGAGCAGCCGCGGTAGGTCGGCGGGGTCAGGCGAGAAGCCCGCATCCATCTCGCGGATGCACCGGTAATCGCGGGACAGGGCGTAGGCGAAGCCGACCAAATAGGCGGCCCCGGGCCCGACCTCGCCGGGCCTGTGGCGGACCCGCTCCCGATCCGAGTGCCGCACCGACCCGTCGGCGATCGCGCCGGAGCCATCGGCCCAAATGTCGTCGACGACGAGGATATCGAGGGCCGTGTCGGCCATCAGGACCGCCGAGACCAGCGGCCCCACGCGCTCGCGCTCGTTGTAGGTCGGGATGATGACGATCGACCGCATGGATCACTTTCCTTAGCTCAGTATGCTAGGGTTGCCCCCGGCTGGGACCGATCGGCGTCGCGGACACCCTTCGGTAAGCAAAAACCGGCCAGCGGGATCGCTTGGCCGGTTGCACCACTGGCTCAGCGCGGACCAGGTGCCCAAGTACAGTCCGCGCGTCGTCGCCGCCGTTCAATTGTGACTTTGCAGGGTATGACCTGGGTGAGGTGGGGTGTTCTAGAACGACCAGAGCCCAGCAGAGTCAAAGTGCGGCGATGCTCCCGATGAGGGATGGAGGTTTCGCCGACCGATCTTTCTACGTCAACCTTAATCAGGTAGGGAGCACGACCGCAGCCACCGACGGCCACAGTATGTTCGCAGGAATCATGCCATCCTACCGCGAATGCCCGGATCGGGCCCGGTGGGGTGTGCGGTGAGGGTTGGGGGATACCGCATGCCGGAGCCAGGGCGCCGAGGGCACCCCCTCGGCGCGGTGTTAGCGCGCCGAGGGGGCTATTTGGTGTGATCTTGATTCGGATTAACGGACCGCCGACACGACGACCGACAACGGCATCAGTGAGGAGGGCCGCATCCGATGGGAACAATTCGCGCACCCCGACCAGCCTATCCCCCGGAGTTCCGGGCTCGCGCCGTAGAGCTCGCGCGGGCGAGCGGGCTCCCGCCCGACCAGGTCGCCCGGGATCTGGGCATCGACCCCGACACGCTCCGGCGCTGGCCGCGCCAGGCGGATGTCGATGCCGGGCGTCTCCAGAGGGCGACACCCGACGAGCAGGCCGAGCCGGTTCGGCTCCGCCGTGAGGTGGCGCCCCTACGGGAGGGGCGGGACATCCTCCAGCAGGTCACCGCCTCTTGCGCACGCGCGAGCGCATCACCATAAACGCGTACCGGCGCATCACCGCCCAGGCCGCCCCGCACGCGGTTCGGCTGCTCTGCGGCGTGCTGGGCGTGTCGCGCTCGGGCTCTTGCACCTGGCGGAATCGGACGCCCGCGGCGCGTGCGCGCGCCGACACGGCCCTGACGGCGCGGATCCGCCGGATCCATGCGCCTGGTCCGCTGATATTTCCTCTATCCCGGCCCGCGAGGGGTGGCGCTGCTTGGCGATCATCCCGGATGGCTCCAGCCGCCGGGTCGTGGGCCGGGCCATGGCCGACCACCTGCCGACCGCGCTGGTGCTCGCCGCCCTGCGACTCGCCCTGCAGCGCCGACGCCCGGCCGCGGGTCTCGTCCACCGCAGCGATCGCGGGTGCCGGTACACGTCCCAGGCGTTCGGCCAACACCTGCTCGCGGCCGGCCCGGTCCCGTCCACCGGCTCGGTCGGGGACTGCGATGACGACGCCGTCGCCGCATCGTTCTTCGCCTCGCGCGAGGTGGAGCTGGTCGATCGCCACGATTGGCCGACGCGTGCCGCGGAGCGGGTGGCGATCTTCGCGTACATCGAGGTCTGGTACAATCGCCAGCGCCTCCATTCGACGCTCGGCTACCTCAGCCCCGTGCAATTCGAGACCCGCGCGCAAGCAGGCATCGCCGCTTGACGCGAACTGGCCCGAAGAACCGGATCAAGCCCACCAGCGCCTTGATCCGCCGCGCCCGGGCGGCGCACGTGCGCCGCCCGGTCACGTTCGCCCCGCGCTGGTCGCCTAGCGGCTCGCAGCAGAGGAGGCGGCTGACCACGCCGCCGCGCTCGTATGCGTCGTCCTCGCGCGCCGGGCTGCCGGGCCGGGCCGGCAGGGGACGACGCGTGTCGCGCGGTAGCCGGGCGCTGATCGCAGCCATGCAGATCTGCCGGCGGCACGTCCTCCATGTGGCGGACGGAGTCGGCGTTGGCCCGCGGCGGGATACCCCCGGCGCTCCCGCCACGACCTCGGGCCCGACCTGCCGGCGGCCGGCGCGCGGACTGGTACGCGGTCGGCGGGTGGCGCGGCACGGGACCCGGTGTTCGAGGGCCGCCTCCAGCCCACGCCCGACGGAGCGCTGCCGGATCCGGACGGCGGCCGGCCGGCCCACCTCGACCGCCGCGGCGATGGCCTGGTCGGCCTCGAGCAGGACGCGGGCGTGGGGCAGCCTGCGCGCCGGGGCGGCCCCCGCCGCGACGAGTGCCCGGGGGTGCTGTCGCCGGCGGATGGGCAGGACGACCGGACAGCTCCTCTTCACGCCGCCAAGGGGAGCATCCGCAGGGTTATTGATCAATTGGCACTAGGCGTTTGGGAGATCGGCATACGGCCTTGTCGGACCCCACGGGGGCGATCGCCCCCGATGTGCTGGGAGCACTGATAGGCCAGTTCGACCGGGGATCGGCGGCCCGGTTAACGCGAAGGGGCCACCTTATCCGGGTGGCCCCTTCATCCCGTCCAACAATATCGTGCCGAAAAATCTACCGGGCGCCGACGCTCCCGTACAGCGAGGTGAGCTGCGGATCCTGGGCGACCTGTGCGATGGCGCTGACGTTGAGATCCACCTTGCGCTCCTCCTGCAAGTCACGTACGACGACCGTGGGGATGGTGCGCGCGATCCACTGGAGCATCTCGACGTTCTCCGCCAGCTGCGTCTTGGCGAGCTGGGCGGTCTGCGGGTCGTCGCACGAGAGGGCGGTCGTCTGCAGCATCACATAGCTGATCGAGGCCAGGCTCGCGGCGGTGTAGTCGTCGCGCAGATTCTTCGAGGTCTGGTGCGTGCGGACCGCATCGATCGCGCCCGCCGCTTGCCCGAAGAGATTGGTCACCGCCTCCTTGGCCTTATCTATCACGCCATCCTGGTTGCCGAGCTGCTCCATCCGCTGCTGCAAGCGCTCGACGTGGACCTTGGTGATCGCCAGGTATTTCACGATCCCGGCATTGACGTCGGGCTGGTCGGTGGTCTGGGCGACCTGCTTCTCCAACGCTTCCTGGATATGCTTCTCCAAAACGTGCATATCCGACAGGTACTGGGTGACGATCTCGCTCTTCGACTCCATTGTGGTCTCCTTTTTCTGTGCAACTCGGGGACATCAGCGCCCCACTACTGCTCACATGTTGGGCAAGATGTGTGCCAAGGCGCTTGATTGCGCCGCGCCTCGCCCGATAGTTATCGCGCGTCACGACATCGAATCGCGCAGCACGACCCCATCGCGCCGTGCCGATCGTGGTCCGCACCGCCCGCACCCGGGAGATCTACCGGCGCAACGGTTGCCCGCTGAACGGCTACCGCGAGGCAGCCTCGGCCCTGTCCCGTGGCCCATAGCGGCCCCCGATCGTCCAGCAACGACCGCGAGCGACTGCAATCGAGGCGACGATTACGCGCCTTCGGCCGATTCATCGTCCGCGATCGCGCCCGCCTGGTGCGCGAGGGTGAGGAACTCCGGATCGGTCAACGGCCGACCGTGGGCGATCCCTTGCTCCTGGGCGATCCGCAACAGCCGCTCCAGCTGCCCCGTGGTCGCCGTCAAGCCGAAATCCGCCAACTTCTTCGCCACCGCGCCCACGTCGCTCCATTTACCCACGACCACGTCCGGGGTCCGCCCGACCCATTCCGGCTCGAAGGCGAACGCTGCCCGCCGCGCACCCGCCGCCGTCAGCCGCGCCGTCGCGCCCCATTGCTCGACCCGCATCGCCCCGCCACCGGTAACCGCCTTGAAATAGCCGCGCGGGATCCCGGTCAGTTCGGCCACCAGGCCCGCAACCCAGGGCAGGAGTTCCAAGCGCAACTCGGTCGCGGTGCCGTAGAGCGCCTCTAGCGCGACGGCAACTTCGTCCATCGCCGCGTTCCCGGCGCGATAACCGACCGCGTTGATCGAGCAGTTGAGCGCGCTCGCGCCCGCCTCATAGGCCGCCAGCACGCAGGCCGTCGCCAGGCCGTAGTCGTTATGGCAATGGACCTCGATCGGACGATCCGTCAGGGCGACGGCTTGCCGGACGAGGTAGGCAAGGGCCGCAGGCCGACAGATCGCTAGGCTATCGACCAGCGTGAACGCATCCGCGCCGGCTTGCTCGGCGGCGACGATCGTCTCGCGCAGTTGGGGCAGGGTCATCCGCGTCGACTCCGGCATGAACAAATTTGCGTAGCCGCCAGCCGCCTTCACGGCGCGGATCGCGGCGAGGGCTTCGTCGAGCAGTTCGGCGCGCTCACGCTGCAAAACGTGGCGCTGATAGACATCGCTGGAGCGATACCAGACCATCGCGTGGCGGACACCCAGGTCGAGCAGGCGCGGCGTCTTGGCGGGATCCCAGGTGACGTACAGATCGAGCGGAAGATTACGGGCGACGATCGCTCGCGCCGCCGCCTCCCAACCGGGTACGGTCAGGAACAGTTCCGTGCGCCGGACCCCGAGCTGGGCAAGCGCCTCGGCGATCCGCACCTTCGCGTCGACGCTGTAGGCCAGATCCGCGCACTCCTCGCCATCCCGTAAGGTGACATCGTGCAATTGCACCGGTCGGGGCGGTACGGCGATCTCATCGGCGAAGTTATGCGGACTGACCGACCAATGCGATCCTTCCCAGGGCATATCCATGACCCTCTCCCTTTCCCCGGCGCGACCAATCTGCCGGCGTACTTCACGACGATCACCAACGCGCGGCGCGCAACCTCGCCGCATCGGCGCTGGCACCGCGGCAGACAAGGCGGGCGGGCGCGCAATTGCCGCCGTCGGCGGCATCATAGCCCACGAGCGAGCACGAGGCGACGCCCCGAGGGGGGAGAGCCGAGGTCGAGCGGCCACTGGTTGGAATATCGGTGTCACACGATCCCCCTTCGCCGGCAAAGGCCGACGCGATGGCCCGTTGGGGCTCGTCAGACAAGGGATACTACCGGGCGGATCGCTGAAAGTGTTCGGAAGAGCGTGGCAGGGGTCGCACACTCGCGGCATCGCCCCTGCGAATGGGGTTGGCGAGAGAGCCGATACGGATGGAGGGGGAGGCGATGAACGGGGCATCGTGGCCGGAGCGATTATGGGTGGTGCGCCATGCGGAAAGTGTGGGCAATGCGGCGCGGATCGCCGCGCAAGAG
>DATCMP010000381.1:0-5461 GCA_036563365.1 Thermomicrobiales bacterium | reverse complement strand
GCCTTCGCGGTCGCATTTGTCCTCTACCTTGTCGCCGCCGCGCGGATCGTCGGGATGACGGCGGGGCGCGGCGCGCTGGCGTTGATCCTGGGCCTGGCGCTGGTGCCGCGTCTGATCCTGCTCGGGTCCACACCGGCGCTTTCGGATGATCTCTATCGCTATATCTGGGATGGCAAGGTCGCGGCGGCGGGGATCGATCCGTACCGCTACGCGCCGGATGCCCCCGAACTTGCGCCGTTACGCGACCACCTCTGGCCGCCGATCAATCAGAAGTCGCAGCACACGCCCTATCCTCCCGCCGCGCAAGCTGTCTTCGCGCTCACCTATCGGATCGCCCCGGATAGCGTCAAGGCGCAGCAGGTTGTGGCGACCCTGGCCGATCTGCTGGTGATCGGGGCGTTGCTGCTGCTGCTCGGTCGGCTGGGCCTGCCGCGCGAGCGGGTCTTGCTCTATGCCTGGAGCCCCACGCCGACCCTGCACTTCGCGCACAGCGCCCACAACGATGCGCTGATGATCGCGGGGGTATTGTTGGCGCTCGCGCTGGTTGTCGGGCCGGGCGGGATGGTGGCCTCGCGTCGGGTCGCCAGCGGCGTGGCCCTGGCGGTGGCCGTGCTGGTCAAGTTAGTGCCGCTGCTGCTGGCCCTGCCATTGCTGCGGCGCTGGCGGCTCGCGGGGGGGCTGGCGTGCGCGCTGACGCTGGTCATCGGGGTCGCGCCGTTCGCGGCCTCCGGTGACGCGGCGCTGGCCGGGCTCGGCACCGAGGCGGGCGAGTCGGTCTTCAACGATAGTCTGCATTTCGTGCTGGTGCGTGTCTTCGGCCTCTTCACCGGTCGACCCTCGGTCGCCTCCGGTCTCTTCTCGGCGGCGTTGCTCGGCCTGACCACGCTCTGGCTGACCTGGCGCGGCGGCGACGATCTGGCGCTGGTGCGCGGGGCGGCGACGTTGCTGGCGCTGGCGATCCTGCTCAACGCGGTGGTCGAGCCGTGGTATTTGGCTTGGCTGTTGCCGTTCATCGCGATCTTGTTGCAGCCCGGTGCGGGACGCTGGCCGTTCGCCGTCACGCCGCTCCTCGGCTGGCTCTGGGTGAGCGGCGCGATCCAGTTAACGGACCTGACCTACCTCGACCCCGCGAACGCTCGTTGGTGGCCGCTCATCCGGCTGATCGAGTACGGCCCGCTCCTTGCCATACTGTCCGTCACGCTGCTGGTAGCAGCGCGCCGCAGGATCGGTGGCTCACCCATTATCCCCGCCTGACACGCCGTTTTTCGCAACCACAACGCGCGATCGGGCGTCTTATCAGGTAGAGCACCGGTCCTCGCGCGCAGTTCACAATTCTGTCACAGCCGTGTCATCTTCCCGTCAGTATTCCACCGTATCCTGTGATCATACCGAAGTCGCCGGGGGCACGCGGTAGACAACGGGGATCACCGCCGATCCCGATGCAGATGCCGAAAGGGGGTCCGCTATGCTAACGTTCATTCTTCTCGCCGTGTGGGTGCTGATTTTCGCCCCGCTGGTGATCGTGTCCTTACTGCCCAACGTTGATGGCCCGCACGCTGTGCGCGCACCGCACGCCGTGACTGAAAACAAGGTGATCACGCTCACCACGAGCCATACCGAGCATGCGGCCTGACCACGCGCGACAATCATCGGCGTATGAGCGGCCCGAGACACAAGCGTGTCTCGGGCCGCTCCTTATTTAAGCGATCCCGATCCTCAACGTGTGGTGAGTGCACGAGTGGGTCGTTTCATGGCGGCTACGGTTTTGCCGCCTCGCGCGGCAGCGGCGCGGCTTATCGCCTCGTCTACACCCTTCGCGCGGATGCGGTGGTCTTCCTCGCTCGCGGCGAGCACGACGCCGCGTATCGCGACGCCGAGCGCCGCGTTTGATCCCCCGGGCTTCGCCTGCTGCTCCCTCCCCTCGCCACACTCGATTGTTGTGGAGAATCGCGGCCTCTCCCTTTCATCCTCTTCCACCTCGCCTGCTCGTTCCACAATGGACCGCGACACAAACTGTTGACAATCTCGCCATCGGATTGCAGCAACTGCGCCCTATCCTACCTGCAAGGCGATCAACGATCGCGTGATCGATTGCAGAGGTGGTACAGCGATGGAGGGGGCGATGGCGACGATGATCGAGCGGGCACCGCGGGCGATAGGGCCGCGCGGGAGCGAGGTTGTGCCCGAGGTGGTCCTGCGCGCGACCGGCCTGACGAAGCGGTATGGCGCGCGGACGGTCGTCGATGGGCTGGACCTGGAGGTGCGGCGCGGCGAGGTCTTTGGCTTCCTGGGGCCGAATGGCGCGGGCAAGACGACCGCGATGGCGATGATCCTGGGCCTGATCGCGCCGCACGCCGGGCAGATCGCGATACTGGGGCACGACGCGCTGACCGACCGGGAGGCGGCGCTGCGGCGGGTCGGGGCGATCGTCGAGACGCCGACGTACTATCCGTATCTCAGCGGGCTCGACAATCTGCGCGTCCTGGCGCTGGCGCGCGGCGGCGTGCCGAAGGAGCGGTTCGCCACCGTGCTGAACCTGGTTGGCCTCAAGGGGCGCGAGCGGGACCGGTTCGGTGCCTATTCGCTGGGGATGAAGCAGCGACTCGGGATCGCCGGGGCGCTCCTGCACGAGCCGGAATTGCTGATCCTCGATGAGCCGAGCAATGGGCTGGACCCGGCGGGGATGGTCGAGATGCGCGAGCTGATCCTGCGCCTTGCCCACGAGGGCCAGACGATCGTGTTGTGCAGCCATCTCCTCGCCGAGGTCCAGCAGGTCTGCGACCGGGTGGTGATCCTGGCGAAGGGGCGGGCCGTGGCGCAGGGCGAGGTCGCGACCTTGCTCAGCCAGGGGGCGCAGACGGTTTTGCGGACCGACGACCCGATCCGCTCCGAGATGGTGTTGCGCGGCGTCGAGTGGATCGAGGGGGTGACGCGCGAGGGCGACACCTTGCTGCTGACGATGCCGCCCGATCGCCAGTTCGCCCTGGGGCATATCCTGGCCGAGCATGGCCTGATCGTCGGCGAGTTGCGCCGCAAGGAGCGCGATCTGGAGGCGTATTTCCTATCGATCACGGGCGGTGAGGCGGGGGCGTAACGCCGCCACTCGAGTAGTTGACATACATATCTTGGTCGGTTTGCCGGTTGGGTTCATTAATCACGGAAGAGAGGAGCGTTCTCGCGATGGTATCCCTCATACGGATGGAATTGCTGAAGCTGGTCAAGCGACCGATGACGTGGGTGTTGCTCATCCTGCTGCACGGCGGGATCGGCTTCAGCACGGTGGTCGCCGCGCTGGGGGTGCGGAGTGTCACCCCCGATGTCCGCGACGCGATTCTCCGCAACGTGACGTTGCCCGGTATCCTGCCGCAGACAGCCACCTTCGTCTATATCTTCGGGTCGATCATGCTGGCGATCCTAGCCGCCTCGTCGATCGGCAGCGAGTACAGCTGGGGGACGTTGCGCCCGATCCTCGCCACCGGGATCCCGCGCGGGCGCTTCCTGGGGGCCAAGTTGCTGGCGCTCGCCGTCGTCGCTCTCGGTTTCGTCGTTTTGCCGATGCTGATGAGCGCCGCCCTGGCGGTACCGCTCGCCCTCTGGCTCGATCAGCCGCTCATGACCGGCACCGTCGATCTCGCCTGGTTCGGCCAACTCGCGGCGATGATCGGCAGGACCTATCTCCTCATCGTCGTGCCGGGGCTGATCGCGTTCCTGGTCGGCCTCGCGGGCCGCTCGCAGGCGGCGGGGATCGGCGCCGCCCTCGGGATCATGATCGGTGAGCAGATCGTCGCCGTCCTCCTCACCGGCCTCAACCTCGGCTGGTCGCGTGCGGTCGTCGATCTCCTCCCCGGCCAGAGCAGCGCCGCGATCAACAATTTTTATAACGGCTTGGGCGACCTCGGCGCGGCACCGCCGCCGCCCGGCACCCTCAGTGAGGGGCAGGCGCTGCTGACCCTCGGTGTCTATAGCCTCGTTTGCCTCGTCGTCGCGTTCCTCGTCTTCCGGCGGCGCGATGTCCGCGGGGCGGCATGAGGGGACTACATTTCCTCCAGGAAACTCCGCGGGTGGCCGGACGGCCACCCGCTGCCATGATCGGAGGAACGGTGGCGACGATCGCGATCATCGAAGACGAGCGTGAATTGAGCGCCCTGCTGCGCGACGCCGTGGAGGGGGCAGGGCATCGGGTGGTCGCCGCCTACGACGGGCCGGGCGGGGTGGCGATCGTCGAACGCGAAGGGCCGGACCTGATCATCCTCGACCTGATGCTGCCCGGCTTCGACGGCTTCGAGGTCTGTCGACGGGTGCGTCGTTGGCGGATCACGCCGATCCTGATGCTGACCGCGAAATCGACCGAGTTGGATAAGGTCCTCGGCCTGGAACTGGGCGCGGATGACTACCTGACCAAGCCATTCTCGCAGCGCGAGTTGATGGCGCGGGTCGGGGCGCTCCTGCGGCGGGTGGATCTGCTGCGCGAGCACTCGCGCCCCGCCGAGGAGGTGGCTCGGATCACCCTGCCGGACCTGACGATCGATCCCGCGACGCACGAGGTGATCAGTGCCGGGGTGCCGGTCACGCTGACGGCGAAAGAATTCGATCTCCTCCGCCTCCTGGCGGCGAATCCGGGTCGGGTCTTCAGTCGCGAGTATCTGCTCGACCGCGTCTGGGGCGAGGGCTACGCAGGCTTCGACCGCACCGTCGATACCCACATCTTGCGCTTACGGAAGAAACTCGGCGGACCCGGCTCACCCGGCGAGCGGATCGCCACCCTCTGGGGCGTCGGCTACAAGTTCGAGCGCGGCGAGGCCGGGCGGTGAGGTTTCTGCTTCGCCCGTGGCGAGTGCTCTACCGGGCGTATGCGCGCCGCTTGAGTTGGAAGTTAACCCTCTCCCACCTGACCGTCGCGGTGATCTGCCAGATCGTCTACCTCGCGGGGGCGGTGCTCATCATCCTCGTCAACGGGCAGGCCAATCAGGGCGGCGATCCCTTGCCGTTCAGCAGCCGCGAGATGTCCGAGGAGACGCGGATCCTGGCGACCGCGCTCGCCCCGGCGGTCGCGAGCGGCTCGACGGCGGAACTCGGCGCGACCCTCCGCCGCCTGCCACCGCCGGAAGCGACCGGCCTGGGCGCGTTCGATGGCGTCCTCAGCCCGACGAACGCCCTCGTGGTCGTCGCGCCCGATGGGACGATCCTGGCCGCCTCGGAGCCCACGCTCGCCGCGCTCGGCACGGTGACGGCGCTCGATCCCCCGGTCTGGGGTGCGGTGCTGAACGCCGCGCTCGGCAACGGGAGCGCCCCGGATGCCGCGCTCCCCGCGCTGACCGGGCGCGACAGCCGACAGCGTCGCCTGATGACCGCCTACCCGATCGTTGACGGGCAGGGGCGGATCATCGGGGCCTTGGGCCTCCGTAGCGCGGTCGCCGCGCCTCCGGGGGCGACTCCGAGCTTTTGGCAGGTGCTCGCCTCG
>DATCMP010000379.1:0-9337 GCA_036563365.1 Thermomicrobiales bacterium | reverse complement strand
TGACGAATGACGAGTGACGAATAGGGGACGGGGGACGGCCCTCACCCCAGGCTCGCTGCCGATTACTCCCCCCGCGCCCAGGATTGGGCGCGGGGGCTTGTTGTTCAATGTGGCGGTTCAGCGAGTCGGGGAAGGGCTGATGGGGGCTGAATCGGCGGTGGCTGGCCGCGCGGGGCGCAGGCGGAGGCCGGTGACGAGCAGCACGCTGAGCAGGATCAGCCCGAAGCCGAGGAGGGTGCTGATACCGAGCGGTTCGTGCAGGAAGATGGTGCTCCAGAGGAGCCCGAAGACCGGCACGAGGAAGGTCACGCTGAGGGTCTTGGTCGGGCCGACGCTGGCGATGAGATAAAAATAGAGCAGATAAGCGACCGACGTGCAGAGGATCGCGAGGGCGAGGATCGCCGCGATGACGCCCGGTGTTGGCCGCAGCGTGGGGGCGGTGGCGATACCGACGGGGATCGCGAGGGGCAGCAGGAGGGCCGTCGCGCCGAGTTGCTGCCCGAGCGCCAGGCGCAAGGGGACGATGCCGACGAAGGTGCGTTTGGCGTAGACACCGGCCACGGCATAGAAAAGCGCGGCGAGCAGGGAGGCACCGATCGACGCGAAGCCGAGCGGCCCGGGTGGCAGCGGGCTCCAGCCGACGAGCACGACCACGCCGCAGATCCCGAGGAAGAGCCCCGCCCCTTTGGCGAGGGTGAGGCGTTCGCCGAGCCAGAGCGCGGCGGCAAGGGCCGCGAAGAGCGGCGTGGTGGCGTTGAGGATCGCGGCCAGCCCCGCCGTGAGATGCAGCTCCGCGGCGGTGATCAGCGTGAAGGGGATAGCGGCGTTCAGCCCGCCCATGATCAGGAATTGTCGCCAGGCGGCCCGCCACCCCGGTCGTAGCCCGACCGCCAGCGCGTAGCCCAGCAGGGCGAACGCGGCCAGCGCGACGCGCATGGCGGCCACCACGATCGGACCCAGCGCCGGTGCCGCCACGCGCATGAACAGGAACGAGCCGCCCCAGAGTGCCGCGAGCAGCACCAGGGCCCCGAGGTCGCGCAATTTCATCATGCCCCCTTCGCTGTGCATCGGTCTGCATTCACGCTCGGATTCCCGATCGCGCCTGCGGGCAAGAACACGCTATTGGGCGATTCGGTTGCAACGGCCTGGTTATAGCGTATGGCCTCACAGCATCGATAGGCGACGTGAAAGCCGATCAGATGCGGCGAGATGGGGCGCGGATACGGCTTGGATCAGTAGCGAGCGCTAACTATATCAGTCTGCGTAAAATCTTCCCCCTTGAATAGGAGTGGTTCGCCGGTATCTTTCGCCAGTGCATACGCGAAGAGATCGCCATAATTCAATCCGGCGGGATGGTGTTGCCCTTTGCCATAGGTACGATATGCGCGGCGGGCAATCGTGAGTTGGCGTTCGGTAACCGGTACAAGCGTGAGACGGAGCGATAACAGGAGGAGATCGAGGTCGCGCGCGCCCTCATCACCGAGCCGATTTTGGATAACGATCCCGGCTTCCAAGGCGCTCGCCACAGACATCAGTCGTGTTGTTACTGTGACTATCGCGCGCGATAGTCGGGCCGCCTCGGGTTCTTGCAGCAGTATTGCCAGCAGCACCGATGTATCGATGACCATCAGCGCGGTATCCCGTGCTCGTCATAGCCGAGTATTTCGTCGGCAGGGCGTGCGTCGCGGATGGGCAAGGCGGCGCTGTGTCGACCGATCGCAAGGATTTCTTCCACCAGGATATCCGTATCGTCGAGGCGTCGTTCCTCGCGTTCGAGGCGTTCGCGCAGCGCGGTAATGACCGCCTGGGTCAATGTTTCGCCGGTGCGGGCGGCGATGGCGCGAGCAAGCCGATCGGCTTCCGGGTCTTTGATAGTCAGCGGCATCGCTTCCTCCCTGGCCGAAAGAGTTCTGCCAGGGAGGATAGCATTGCCATACCATGGCGTCCATGATGGCCTCACGCCCGGATGGTGCCGCTTGGCATGATGCAGCCATGACGCCGTGAGGGCCGACGCGAAGTGTGCGTCGGCCCTGTCCCGTTGCTTGCGGCGAAGGGTGATTAGCGCAGGAAGGTCACGTCGCGCGTGGCCTGGGCCTGGGCGATCGCGACATCGACGGAGACGACACCGGGCGCGGTGATGTGCGTGGTCTCGGCGGAGGTCGGCAGCGGCTCTTTCCAGATGCTGTCGAGCCCTTCGAGCGAGACGGCCAGGAAGGGGCGGACGCGGATGACGGTCCAGACGAGGATGACGCCGACCAGTTGCAGGACGGCGCTCTTCCAATAGGACGTCTCGTGCTGGAAGAGGTGCGGGCGCGCCCAGGCGAGCAGCCCGACAACGAAGACGTGGATGACGTAGGCGCTGAGGGAGTTCTGGCCGAGCGGCAACAGGAGCCAGCCGAGCGCGTGGGAGAGGAGCCGCCAGAAGACGCTGACCAACGCGAAGGCGAAGGTGATCAGGATAACGAAGGCGACGAGTCGGCCCGCGCCGACATCCTGCTTGTAGAAGAACCAGTCGGTGAGGGTCGCGGCATCGACGCCGGTGAGGGCGACGAGCGGCGCGAGGTTGACGTACAGCAGCGCGAGCGCGCCGACCATGCCGATCGCGCTGATGATGAGCGCGGTGGGGGTGGCGGCGGCGCGGAAGAACCGCTCCAATGTGCGGCGATGGAAGCCAATGCTGAGGGCGATGATGAAGAGGAATTGCCAGGACGAGAACTGGAACAACGCCTCGCGGCTCGGCGGCCAGACGATCGCCTGATCGGGCGCGATCTGCCACGCGAACCAGAGGCCGCCGGATGCGGCGAGGACGAAGCGCGTGTAGCCGCGATCGAGGAGCAGCAGGACCGGCTCGGCGGCGAGGACGAGCATCGTATAGAGGAAGGGGATGTCGGTCAGATAGGCGGCGTAGTGGAAGGTGAGGATCCCGACGATATATTGGAGCGGCGTGAGGTCGCCGATCTTCGGTGCCCAATTGAAGCCGAGGACGAGCGGCAGCGCGGCGGTGACGAGGGTGAGGCCGACGGTGATGGCATAGAGCATCCCGGCGCGCCCGAGGACTTTGCGGAGCGCGCCGCCGACATCGCCGCGCCGCAAGAGCCCGCCGTTGACCATCCCCATCAGCAACCCGGAGAGGAAAACGAACGCTTCGGCGGCGGAGACGAAGAAGCGGTCGCCGCCGCTGATGTAGTAGAGGGGCGAGTGATCGCCGCCGACGTGGTCCACGACCATCGCGAAGACGGCGAAGCCGCGCAGGAGATCGAAGCGGAGGTCGCGTTTGCCCCCTTCGTAGCGCCATGTTTCGAGACGGCGTTGCAAGGCGGGCACGAAGCGTGACGGTTCCGCAGTTGCGCGTATGGTCATCCATTCCTCTCGGTGCGGGGCTGCGGCGCGCACGGTAAAAAAGTGTCACAAAGATAGCCGCCCGGTAAACAGTACAAGAAGTATGCCATTAGATGCGTACCTGGGCTATCGTTCGTGCGCGGCCTCCAAATCTTATGCGCGAGCGGGGCTGGCGGTGGACGGAGGTTGCTTCGTTATTGCGGGACGGGGTGGTTGGGCGGGCGTGGGTCGCCGGATGAATCCCCGCGACGGTGCGCCTGGCCCAAACCACCCACCGCCGTAACGGACCAACCACGAGCCGCCCCTACATTTCTGGCCGCTACAGAGCCTTGCCTCCCGATATGATGCATAGGCCGAGATGGGGTATTGGCGGCAGGACGTGAGTGAAGAGGGGATGATGATTAACGCAGCGACGATATCGCAACCTGTGCGGGTCATGCGCGGGACTGCCGGGCCTTTTGCGGGGATGCGACTCGGGGATGTCGTGGCGTATGACTTCGCGTTGGATGACAGCTTCACGCCCCGCCCCGGTCTGGCGCGCTGGCGCGTGCGCGCAAGTGTTGTACGAGATCTGCGGTGAACGGCTCGCGTTCGAGAAGCGCGAGGTCGTCCAGTTGGTGTTGCAACTCGGCTTGGACGAGTGGGTGCATGGCGTCTCGCGCTAAATCTGAGAGGGTAGCTGCATTGGGCGGCATTTCGTCAGTCGGGTCGAGGTGTAGCGACGCGCTACCGATCAGATAAGCTGTGTCGATCGCGCATGATGCAGCCCATTTAGCGGGCTCGACCGCGCCACTCCCAAAACACTCGGCGGCGTAGATGCTGGCGTCGGCGGCACCGTCGGCGGCATCTTGTGAGACATCGGGGCCGTCGTCGTGGTTATAGTGGCTGATGTAGAAGTCGACGAGGGCGGCGCGGATGACCTCTGCATTGCCTGCAACAGGTGCGGCAAGGTCCGCCCAGATCGCGTCGATGGTCGGTCGCCAGCCGATGGTAAACGGGCGCTGCTCGGGCGGTGGTAGCTGTTCATGCCGAGTGAGCAGCCGCTCCGCGCAGGCGACCGCAAACGCCTTGCGCGCGACGGCAGGGAGTGCGTGCAGCCGCCGTTGGCTGTCGTCGGTGACATCGCTGAAAAAGAGGAGGCCATGTTGCCGCACCTCGGCTCGAGCGATGGCGCCCTGAGTGACTGGCTGGTTATGATCAGCACTCACCCCCTGCACACCACCCCTCCATGTTGTCCAAAACGCTCGGAGCCGTTTCATCGCACTCCTGTTCCCTTGTCGCGGCGCTGGACGAGACGGAAGCCGCCGCCGCGTTCGACCTGCATCGTGTGGCCGCGCCACTCGATCCGCTGGGGGCGGAGGAGGGCGGCGGCGACCTGCGCGGGGAGGATCGTCTGGACAATCGGGACGAGCCACGCGCGGCTCGGCGGGGTCGCGCCGTGGAGGTAGGCGCGGTTGGTTTGCGCGAAGACGGCGAAGCTGACGGCGTGGCACGCGGCGAAGAGGGCTGTGGTGCGGCGGTCGCGACGGGCGAGGGTGAGGAGCAGCAGGGCGAGCGGCAGGGCGGTGGGGGCGACGATCAGGGCGTTGACGATGGCGCGGTCGCGCGGGGCGATCTGACTGAGAACCGATTCGCGCGGGAAGACGAACCAGCGGGCGATCAAGGAGGTGTAGTGGCGTGGCCCGGCGACTTGCGTGCTGATCGCGTGGCGCAGCGGGGTCTGCGCGAGGCTGTACCCGGCATGGATGAAGCGCTGGGCGACCGCGAAATCGTCGGCCAGGATCGGTTCGAGTCCGCTGAAGTCGCCGACCGCCGCCAACGTCTCGCGACGGACGGCATAGAACATCCCGTTGATCGTGAACGGCGTGGTGAGGGCCAGTGGCGGGATGTAGGTCAGCAAGCTGTTGGCGTTGACGAAGGCGGCAACGAGGCTCGACCAGACCCCCGCGAAGCTGACATAGTAGGGCAGACCGTAGGCCAAGCCGACGCCGGACTGATCGAGGAACGGCAGGCAGCTTTCCAGGCCGTCATCGGGCAGGCGGGTGTCGTCGTCGAGGACGCAGAGGATCTGGCCCCGCGCGACGGCGGCACCGGCGATCAGCTTCATCGTCTTGGGATTGCGCCGGTCGCCGGGGTCGGGGGGCGGCGTGGGGATGAGGCGGATGGCCTGATCGGGGTGCGCGGCGATCAGGTCGCGGCAGACGCGCAGCCCCTCGGCGTCGTTCGCATCGACCAGCCAGAGCCATTCGCGCGGGTATCGGCTGCGGGCGCGGAGATTTGCGGCGAGGCTGGCGGCGAGGGTCGGGTCGCCGCTGAGGATCGGCTGGATGATGCTGACCAGCGTTTGCGCTGGATCGTGCACGGGCGCGGGAACCGGCTGGCGGAAGAATTGTCTGACGCGCCACCATTTCCAGCCGCGTTCGGCCAGCCAGAGCGAGGCAATGACGAATGACGAATGACGAATGACGAATGACGAATGGGGGGCGAGTGGGCGAGTGGGCGAGTGCTCCCTGCCCCTGCACGGGATAAAGGCGAGTGGGCCGGTAGCATTTGGGGTAGGCCGCATCGGTGGTAGGGGCGGGGCACCGACCCGCCCGGCTACCAGCGGCAACCACCATACGGATTGCCCGTGATCTATATGCCGCAACCGATTGCAACTGGTATGGCGGGTAGCTCTCAACGAGAGGCTAACCGCGCGGCGCGTGGGCGTCACCGACCGGGCGGGTCGGTGCCCCGCCCCTACCGATGGCGGGCTCCCCCTCAGTCGCGCTATGCCGCGATCCACTATCTTCATGGCATCCGCTCGAAGCGGCCTCCGGAGGCGATGCGGAGGCGTTGGCCGCGCCATTCGACCTCGTTGTTGGCGAAGAGGGTGGCGACGAGTGCGCCGAGCGGCAGGGCCACGGCGACGGCGGGGAAGGTCCACCAGCGGCGGGGTGGCGGCGGGTGTGGGTTCCGCAGGAGGCGTTCGCAGGCGAGGGCGACGGCGCTGAAGAGGGCGATGGTGGCAAACACTGCGGCGCAGGCGGCGCGGGTGCGGGCGAGCGCGGCGGCGATGGCGACGAGCGGCGGCAGGAGGAGCCCGGCGCTGACCAGCAAGCCCGCTGCCATCTCTTGCGGGGTCAGCGCACCGGCCATCGCCTGCCGGGGGAGGACGAACCAACGGCGCAGTTGCCGCGCGAAGAGCGGCCCGGAGGCGAGGTCGTTGTCCACGTCGTAGACGACCGGCGTCTGCCTGATCGCCGCGTCGATCGCATGGAGGCGGCGGGCGAAGGCAAAATCGTCGTCGATCTGGTCGGCGAGGCCGTCGAGCCCGCCTGCGCGCGCGAAGAGGGCGTGGCGGTAGGCGACGAGATGGCCCGTGATCCGGGGCGGCGGCGTGATGAAGGCCAGCGCGGCGGAGGCGAGCGGGAAGTTGGCGTTGTTGAAGGCGCTGAGGAGCGCGGACCAGCCGGTGCGCCAGTTGGTGTAGCACGGCAGCCCGAACGCCGCGCCGACCGGTTGACCGGGCGCGTCGAGGGCGGCGACGAGGTCGCGCAGGCTGTCGGGGCGCGGGGCGATGTCGTCATCGATGAAGCAGAGGACGGCGTCGGGCTCCTGGGGTGGGAGTTGGGCGAGCCCGGCGATCAGCTTGACGATCTTGGGCGCGACCGGGCCAGCGTCGCGCGGCACCAGGATGATCGCGGCGTCGAGCGCGGGGTGGGCGACGCTGGCAGCGCGACAGGTCGCCAACGATTCCCCATCGGCGGCATCGCAAAGGAGGAGATGGCGACGCGGGCCGGGATAGTCGAGGCGGGCGCAGGCGGCGAGGTTCGCGGCGAGCGGGCTGTACCCGCCTGTCGTGCGCGTGATCGGGTGGAGGATCGTCACGGCGGGCCAGCGATCCGGCGCGGGCGGCGCGGGGCGGCGGGTGAAGGCGCGCAGCGCGGCGAATTTGGCGAGACGGTCGACGGCGTAGAGGGCCGCGAGGCCGACGGCGAAACGGGAGAGGACACGGCGCGGGCTGTTCATCGATCCTTCTCGGTCTCAGGAGCCGTGGTGTCGTCGTGGCCCTGCTCACCATCGGGCGCGGCGGGCGTGGACATCATACGCCTGAAGCGGGCGCGCTGCGAACGCAAGAGTGGCCTGACGAGCGCCGGGGCGAGGCGGTGCGCGAGGGCGAGGGCGCGGTCGCCGAGGCTGCCATGCCAGGACCGCCGCCCGGCGAGGAGCGCGGCGACGATCGCCTCGCCAACGGCGTCGGGGTCGGCGAGGGGATAGGAGCGTAACCCGGCGGCGCGGGCCATGCCGCGCGTCATCGCGGTGGCGGTGGCGGGCGGATAGGCGACGAGGACCCGGACGCCGCGCGGCCCGATCTCGTGGCGCAGCGCCTCACCGAACGCGGCCACGCCCGCTTTCGTGGCGCTGTAGAGGGCGGCGGCGGGGAATGGCACGTCGGCGGCCAGGCTGGCGACGAGGATGACCGCGCCGCGACCGGCGAGGAGCGCGGGGAGGGCGGCGCGGGTCAGCGCGAGCGGCGCGGCGAGGTTCGTGGCGATCGCGCGATCAAGCGTGATTTGGTCGAGGTCGGCCAGTTCGCCGCCCGCCAGCAAGCCCGCGGCGTGGACGAGGAGGGCGGGCGGACCGAGCGCGGCGCGGGCGCGGTCGAGCAGGGCGTCACGCTCTGCGCGATCGGCGAGGTCGGCGGGCAGGGCGACGGCGCGGACGCCGAGCGCGATGGCCTCTGCGGCAACTCCCGCGAGCGGGGCCGGGCGGCGACCGACGAGGGCGAGATCGACGCCGCGCCGCGCGAGGGCCAAGGCGATCCCGCGCCCGATCCCGCTGCCGCCGCCGGTGACGAGGGCGAGGGGGGCGGACCTCTCCCCGCCGCTGTGGCGGCGACCCTCCCCGACGGGGGGAGGGTGCGGTTCGTCGCTGGCGTGGGAAGGGAGGGGCAAGCGTGCGAATGACCCCTCCCCGCCGTCTGCGGGTGGCGACCCTCCTCTGAAGAGGGAGGATTGGGGCCTGTCGCTGAGGTTGTGGCTACTTCCCCCTCTCCTAGAATTGGGAGAGGGGGTGGCGAGCGAATGCGAGCCGGGGGTGAGGGCCGCAACCCCACCGGCGTCGGGCGTGTCTTGCACGCGAGCGGTGTCAACGCGGGCCGCGCTCGATATTTCCGGCGACGTTGGCTTGCTCATGGTCCGGGTGGTGGGGTGGGGTTGAACGGGACATTGGCGCAATCTTGCCAGCCGTTGTCGAGTAATTGGAGGCGGTCGTCGGCGGTGCTGCGGAGGCGCAGGCAGCGTTCGTGGCCGTCGGCCCAGGTGACGCGGACGGAGGTGAACAGGGCTTCGTTCTGCCAGCCGACGAGATCGCCGCTTTGGATGGCGCGGACTTTCCCGTGCTGCTGGCGCAGGCGGGTTGTCTCGGCCTCCCAGTCGGGGACGGCGGGGCCGCGTAGGACGGACGCCGCACCGGCATATTGCTCATTGCCGACGGCACGAGTCCAACGCTCCTTGGCCGATTGGCGCTCGAACGGGTTATCGACCAGGCAGCCGGTGAGGGCGAGGGCGGCGAGGCAGAGGGCGATGAGCGTTGTGGCGATCGGGCGTCCGGTGGTCATTGGCAGGCTCCCGCGGTGGCGGTAGGAGTCGCTAGTAAGGGGTAGGATAACACCGACGGGGCGGGCGGTTTGCCGTTGTCACCATGGCTGTGGCGCCCGGAACGCTGGCCGGAAGATCGCTCGTGGCGCTGGTCTTGCTCAAAGGCACGGCGATAGTGATTATATGGTGAGCGGCGTGGGGCGATCCGGGGCGAGTGATGCCGCCCAGGCGAAGGGAAATCGATGGGCTACGACGACGTGATCGGGGCGGTGTTGCCGTTCCTGATCTTCCTGGCGAACCTGGCGGGCGGGCTGGTGATCGGCGTGGCGCTGGTGCGCGGACTGCTGGTCTATCTGATCGCCCTGATCCGCCAGCGGGGCGGGGAGATACCGCAGGAGGCGATCCGCCTGTCGCTC
>DATCMP010000366.1:0-3937 GCA_036563365.1 Thermomicrobiales bacterium | reverse complement strand
CGATGAAGCGCGCCTCGTAGCCGAGCGTCTTCAGCTTCCAGGCCAGGTAGTGCGGCACGATCGGGATGCAGTGCCCCCCCAGCCCGGGGCCGGGGTAGAACGGCATGAAGCCGAACGGCTTCGTCGCCGCCGCCGCGATCACCGCCCAGACGTCCACCCCCAGCTCCCGGCACATCAGCGCCATCTCGTTCGCCAGCGCCACGTTCACCGCCCGGAAGGTGTTCTCCAGCAGCTTCGCCGTCTCGGCCACGATCGGCGAGGCCACCGGCACCACCTCGTCCACGATCGTCCGGTAGAGCGCCACCGCCAGGTCGCGGCAGGCATCCGTCACCCCGCCGACCAGCTTGGGGGTGTTGCGCGTGCCGAAGCGCGCGTTGCCCGGGTCCACCCGCTCCGGGGCGAAGGCCAGGAAGACGTCCGCGCCGACCACCAGGCCGCGCGCCTCGATCGCGGGCCGGAGGATCTCCTCGGTGGTGCCGGGGTACGAGGTGCTCTCCAGCACGACCAGCTGCCCGGGGCGCAGGTGCGGGGCCAGCGCCCCGATCGCCCCGACGATCGCGGCGATGTCCGGTGCCTTGGTCTTGGACAGCGGGGTCGGCACGCAGATCGTGATCGCGTCGGCCTCGGCCAGCGCGGCGTAATCGGCCGTCGCGCGCAGCCGACCGTCCGCCATTAGGGCGGCGACCGTCGCATCCGGCACATCCCCGACGTAGGAGCGCCCGGCCTGGAGATCCGCGAGCCGGTCGGGGCGCAGGTCGACCCCGATCGTCGACAGCCCCGCCTCGGCGAACGCCACCGCCATCGGCAGCCCCGCGTATCCCAGCCCGATGATCCCCACCGTCGCCCGCCCGGCCGCCAGCCGCGCCCGCAGCCGCTCCGCCGTGGCCCCGTGCGCCACCCGCTCCGTCGTCGCCATCAACGCTCCCTTCGCCCCATCAGTCAAACTTGCTGATCGTTCCGCCGGTGTTTCCGGGGTGCGTACCGTCGCACCTTGCCGGGGAACCGCCCCCGTTCACCAAACGCGCGGCGCGTGGCGCGGTTGCACCTACGCTGCAATGCGCCCGCGCGTCTTCCTATTCCCCTTCCCCACCGCACCTCGGTGCGCTCAGTCGCCCTCGGAAGGGGTCAGCGCGGCGGCTGGCGTACTTTCGGGCGACTCCTGCGCCTCGGGCGCGACGAAGGTTGGTCCTTCGAGCGGCGGGCGCCGGAAAGGATGCCCGGCACGCGCGAACAGCGCCTCGATCCCGCTCGTGAGCCCGATCACGGCGATACTCGTCAGGAACGCGCCGATCAGCAGGCCGAAGAGCCCGGAGAAGGCGATCAGCCCATAACGCAAGCCGCCGAGATCGGCGGGTGAAGCGTTCACGGCGAACCAGCGCGCCGTCCAATAGGCCGCCAGTCCGCTCCCGACAAACCAGATCACGCTCCAGAAACGGTCCCACCACTTGACCACGTTATCCCCTCCCTCGGCGGTGACGAGGCCGCCAGGCCCACCGCATCTGCCACCGACTGTACAGACTATTCTACCATTGGTGACCGTTCCGGCAGAGGTGTATGTCGCATGAACCGACCTTGAGGCGGTCGCCAGCACCGCTTACGACGGTACAACGGTACTACTCGCCCCGCCCAGTTAGCCCGGAAATCCTATACGCTGGCATTGCGGTCAGGGCCATACGCGCCCTAGAGTACTAAGGAGACATCAGCGATCGGTTCGCCCGCACCCCGCATCCGCGCGTATCCGCCCGGCCATCGCCTTCGTTCACTTCCGTTGTTCGCACGCATGTAAGGAGTAGCGCCTGTGCCATTACCTCCCCCACAGACCGAAGCATTCACCCAGCATCTCAGCACCCTGGAGCAGCAGATGCGCCAGGAGTTGGACCAGAGCCAGCAACAGGCCCAGGAGATCCGCCTGCTGCTCGGGCAGACGACGAACGAGATGGAGAAGCTGAGCCAGCGCGAGATCACCCTCGCCAATCGCGTACGCGATATGGAGGTTAACCTCGATTCTTATAGTCGCGGCGACATCCGCACCCTCTACAACACCAACCACGAGGTCCAGCTGCGCCTCTTCATGATGCGTAGCCAGGCCGAGCAGTTGGAGAGTCGCCAGCAGAATATCCGCGATTATCAAGACAAGTTGCGCCTCATCCTCGATCTCATCCAGGTGCAGCACGAGATGGGCAGTGTCGAGATGCCGCAGGCTGAAGAGCCCACCGTACGACGGAGCGGGGGGATGATCCCCTCGTGGCAGAGCGGCGTCGCCGTCATCGAGGGCCAGGAAGAGGAGCGCTTGCGCCTCGCCCGCGAAATCCAGGATGGCCCGACGCAGGCGCTGACCAACCTGCTCCTCCATCTCGAAGTCTGCCGCCACGTCCTGAAGCGCGATGTCGAGAGCGGCCAGAAAGAGCTCGACGCGCTGAAGGGGATGCTCTCCTCCACCTTGCAGGAGACGCGCCGCCTGCTGGGCGATATTCGCCCCCTCGCCCTCGAAGAGTTGGGGCTGGTCGAGATGCTGCGCCGCCATCTGCACGAAGTCGGGCGGACGAGCGGCGTGGAGACGAGTATCAACGGCGGCGGGCTCTCCGCCACCTTGCCGCACCACCTCCAGATCGCCCTCTTCCGGCTGCTGCAAGGGGCGATCGGCGCGCTAATCCTCCCCGGTCAGGGGGGTCGCCTGGCGGTGAGCTTGCGTTCGGATAACGATCGGGTCATCGCGGAGATCGAGACCGATGGGCCGGTGGCCCTCGGCGCGCCGGCGCGACTCGACGCCTACCTCGGCACCCCGGTCCTCAATCGCCGGATCGAACTCCTGGAGGGGATCGTCGGCAGCGAGCCGGTCGAAGCCGATGTCTTACGGATGACGGCGCAGTTCCCGGTTCGCGCCGCCTAAGCAGCCGATCAGCGGGGGCGGGCGGGGAGTTTCCCCGCCCACCCCCTTTGCCCACGCTGCCCCCTTCCTGCCATCCAACAAGCCGCATAAGCGCTGGCACGAGCCTCGGAGAACGACGGCAGCTACCCCTATCGTGCGGCTCCCTTCCGGCACCGATCATCCCCAGACCCCGCGTTGCATCATCGACACGTCAGGGGCGCGGCTAGATCTTGCCCCGTCCACCAGACGACGGCGCGGCGCACCACGACCGACTCCCGCGATCGAACGTTGCCCCCGACATACCGGCATCGTTGAAGATCCTCCCCGGGTCATCACGTTCCGTATCCGTCGAAAGTCTGAGGTGGCAAAGCGCTCTACCAACCCACGAACACGGCTACCGGGCGAGGGTGCCACGAAGGTGCTCGGGGATATACCAGCGCGACCGGGCTGACAGGAGAACAACAGAAGGATGAAAGTACAAGAATGACACCAATTGGTACGTTTAGAGGCCAAGTTAGTACCTCAGTATCGCCCGAGACCCGCAATTGCTTAGTACTGTCCCGGGACATCGAGCGGGACAGGAAGGCTATATGCAAGACCATTGACGGACCCTACACTAGGTCTCAAGACGGAGATGCAACAGAGCGTCCCGACTGCTACCGGCCGGTAGAAGGAAACAGGTCGATGCTGCAATGACGGAGCATCATTCGCGGGTCCTCGGTCGCAACAAGCCACGAGGTCCATCAAGAAGCGAACCATGCGGGTGTGGGCTGGGCAGATACTGCCGCGAGCCCCGGCCGTCGGGGAGCCACCGGCATCAGCCGCATCCGCTGGGCAGCGGATCATGAACACGGACGGGAACTAACCCGCATCCGTCTGACGAGGAGGAACATCCAATGCTGCAATTCGCTGAGGCGCTCCGTGGCCTGTACATCGCCGATGAGGCCGAGGGCCAGGGGCTGGTCGAGTACGCGCTGATCATCGCCTTCATCGCGGTGGTCGTCATCGTCGCGATGGTCTTCCTCCAGGGCAAGATCACCACCCTCTTCTCCAAGGTCGGCAACTCCC
>DATCMP010000360.1:0-10051 GCA_036563365.1 Thermomicrobiales bacterium | reverse complement strand
GTACTCGAAGGTGCGGTCGTAGCTGGCGATGACGATATCGATCTCGGCGGGATCCTCCGACTGCCGGATCCCGGCGGCGGCGAGCGCATTCACGAGCGGTGCTTCGCCGATCGCGAAGACCGTCGCCTCCGGGTGGTGACGTAGGAGCCACTGGGTCATCGTCTGCACCGTGTTGATGATCGCCGTCGGTTCGGTGGGGATACCAAGCCGGGTCAGCTTCGCGGCGTAACTCGCCGGATCGCCGGTCGGATTATTGGTGACGAAGACGATGCGCCTGTCGAGTCGCCGCAGCCCCGCGATCAACCGTTGCGCGCCGGGCAAGAGGGCGTCGCCGAGGTAGATCGTCCCGTCGAGGTCGAAAATATAGCCGTCATAGAGCCGATCCGGCGCGCGAGGCCCGACCGATAGCGTTGGTGTATCCTCCGTGTCCATACCCTCCCCCTCCCTTTCTCCCCCTACGCCGTATCCGGCATGGCGTAGGGAGTGGCATGGTAGCCTATTCGCGACCCAGGGGACAGCGGTGATGCTGGTCAGCCCGTGGCTCAGGCGTGGGTGGGTTGGTGGCCCGCCGGCCGCACCATGAAGCGCCAAGGGATGCCGGGTCCAGGCGCGGTCTTGTCCCGAGCGTAGTCCCGGGGTTCAATCGCTAGCCACCTCCCACACATACACCCTGCTGGTCAGCAGCCCTGCTGGTCAGCGGACCGGATGAGGAACGATAATGCCATGATGGCGGCGTGGCCGTCCGCCAACGCCCTGGTCGAAGGGGGGCGACGATACAACCGCCGCGCCGCAAACACGAGCGCGTAGAGGGGACATCATGCGTAGAGAGGAAAGTCTCGCGCGCCTCGATCAGCAGTACGACCTCCTGGTGATCGGCGGTGGGGCGACGGGATTAGGGGTCGCCGTCGATAGCGCCGCCCGCGGCTATCGCACGCTGCTGGTCGAGGCGCGCGACTTCGCGCAGGGGACCAGCTCGCGCAGCACCAAGTTGGTGCATGGCGGGGTGCGCTATCTCCAGCAGGGGAATATCAGCCTCGTGCGCGAGGCGCTGCACGAGCGCGGCCACCTGTTGCGGAACGCCCCCCACCTCGCGCACGAACTACGCTTCCTCGTCCCCGCCTATCGTTGGTGGCACAAGTTCTTCTACGGCACTGGCCTCTTCCTGTACGACCTGCTCGCGGGGCGGTTGCGACTCCACCGCGCGCAACTTGTCGGCGCGGCTGCGGCCCGCCAACTCGTGCCGACCCTGGCGGACGACGGCCTGCGCGGCGGGATCGTTTACAGTGACGCCCAGTTCAACGACGCGCGCCTGGCCCTGAGCCTGGCGCGGACGGCCAGCGACCTCGGCGCGACCCTGCTCAACTACGCCCCGGCCACGGCGCTGGTGAAAGAGGCGGGGCGTGTCGTCGGCGCGACGATCGTCGATACCCAGTCCGATACCCAATCTGCGCGCGAATATACGGTTCGCGCGCGGGCGGTGGTGAACGCCACCGGCGTCTTCACCGATACCCTCCTGGCCCTCGATGATCCGGCGTCGGCGGGGGTCATCGCGGTGAGCCAGGGGATCCATCTCGTCCTCGATCGCGACTTCCTGCCGGGCGATACCGCGATCATGGTCCCACGGACGGACGACGGTCGCGTCGTCTTCATCATCCCCTGGCAAGGGCGAACCCTCGTCGGGACGACCGACACGCCCCGCCCGCGCCCGAGCGTCGAGCCGACGGCCTTGGAGGAAGAGATCGCCTTCGTGTTGCGGCACGCCGGGCTGTACCTCACGCGCAAGCCGACCCGCGACGACGTTCTCGCCGTCTACGCCGGTCTGCGCCCGCTCGTGAAGGGTAAGGACAACGGCGACAATCAGGGCGATAGCGGCGAGGCGACATCGAAGCTTGGCCGGGACCATACCCTGCTGGAAAGCCGGTCGGGCTTGTTGACGATCACCGGCGGGAAGTGGACGACCTACCGGCGGATGGCCGAGGAGACGGTCGATCGCGCGGCGGCGATCGCGGGTTTGCCCGAGCGGCCCACGCGCACGCGCGAATTGCGGCTGCACGGTGCGGCGGGGCGGAACCCCGCCTGGCTGGAACTCGGCGCGACCGACGTGGAGATCGCGGATTACGAGGGGCGCTACCCCGAGCCACTCGATCCCCGCCTGCCGTATAGCCTCGCGATGGCGGCATACGTCATCGACCATGAGATGCCGGTGAAGCTGGAAGATGTGTTGTCGCGCCGCCTGCGCGCCCTCCTCCTCGACGCTCGCGCGGCGGTGGCGGTGGCACCGCGCGTGGCCGCGCTGATGGCCGCGTTGCAGGGCCGTGACGATGCCTGGGCTGCCGCCGAGGTTGCCGCGTTCCGACAACTCGCGGAGGAACACTATCTGCTCGGGACGCCCGGCGCTGCCGCAATGCCGGAGGCTGCCGCCCTGTAGTGGCTCGCCGAAGGCCCGATCGTGACCCGAACGAGGAGCCCCGGACCGTTGCTTGACGGTCCGGGGCTCCGCTAGTTGCCCGATGCGCGGGTATCAGCGCACCGAGGCGTTATAGAGGTCGAGCGCCTGATTGATCTCGGAGGTGGCCTTGTCGAGCGCCGCCTTTGGGGTGGCCTTGCCGAGCAACGCCTCCTCGACCGCCGTGTTGATGATCGCGCGGGCCTGAGTGAACGGCCCCATCACCGCCCCGGCGGTGGCAGGGGTCT
This sequence comes from Thermomicrobiales bacterium, assembly GCA_036563365.1. Lineage (GTDB taxonomy): Bacteria > Chloroflexota > Chloroflexia > Thermomicrobiales > CADCWN01 > CADCWN01. Next base: position 7,357 of record DATCMP010000360.1, on the reverse strand, counting down.
GCTTGCTGGCGCGCAACTGCTCGATCGCCGTGGTGAACTGCGGGTACTTCTTGGCGTTGTCCTGCACTACCGGGAGGTTATATGATTCCTTGCGGACCGGGTAGTAGCCGGTGGCGACGTGCCAGGCCGCCTGCTGCTCCGGCTGCACCAGCCACTGCACGAACTTCCAGGTCGCCTCTTTCTCCCGGTCGGCCTTGTCCTTCATGATGTAGACCGACGCACCGCCGATCGTCACGCCGCCCTGGTCGAGCGTCGCGGCGGGGCGCAGCAGGTAGCCGGTCCCGACCTCGAACTTGTCGCCGACGCCGTTGACGATCCCGCGCATCGAGGCGGTCGAGTCGAAGGTCATCGCGATCTGGCCGGCGGCGAAGGCTTTCTGTGTCTCCGAGGTGCCGCGCCCGAGGTTCGTGCCGACCCCCTTGTCGATCGTGCTCTTCCACCATTCGAGGATCTTGACGCCACTCTCGCCGTTGAGGGACGTCTTGGTGGCGCGATTCGCCCGCCCGTTCTCGTTATCGAGCAGCACCGCGTTCTGCGCGTTCATCCACTGCTCGAAGTACCAACTGTCGATTGGGATCGCCATCGCGTACTGGCTGACCTTGCCCGCCGCGTCTTTCTTGAGCAGCTTCTCGCCGACGGTGAGGGCGTCTTCCCAGGTCTTCGGCGGCGTGTTCGGGTCGAGTCCCGCCTCGCTGAAGAGCTTCTTGTTGTAATAGAGGAGCGGCGTGGAGGAGTTGAACGGCATCCCCACCAGCTTCTTGTCGATCGAGTAGTAGTTCAGCAAAGCGGGCTCGAAGTTCGACATGTCGAACTTACTGGCGTCGATCAGCCCCTGCATCGGCTCAACCGACTTGGAGTCGAGCATGAAGCGCAGCCCGACATCGTAGACCTGGAGGAGGTTTGGGGTCTGCTTGCCGGGCAGTCCGGCCTTGTACTTGTTCAACGTGTCGTCGTAATTCCCCTGATAAATCGCCTCGACATAGATCTCGCTCTGGCTGTCGTTGTACTGCTCGGCCATCGTCTCGATTGCCTTGCCGAGCACCCCGCCCAACCCGAACCACCAGGAGACCTTGATCGCGTTCGGGTTCTTCGGTGGCTTCAGGTTCGAGACGCCAACCGGCGTCCCTTGCGCCGCCGCCGTCGAACCGGGTGCCGCCCCCCCGCCTGCGGCACCGCTCGCGGCGGGGGCCATACTCCCCCCCGCCGTGGTCGTGCCCGCTGGGCGGGTGGGGGTGGTCGTCGCCGCGCCGGAGCCGCCCGCGCCGCTCGCCGTGGTTGCGGTCCCCGCCGCGCCGCAGGCGCTGAGGAGCGCGGCGAGTGCGCCGGTGCCGAGGGCCGCGCCGCCGGCCTTGAGGAGGAAGCGTCGGGTGATCGGTGTGCGCTGATTCATTGCTTCTGTCCCTTCTTGCTCTGGGTCTTCGACGTTTCGGAGATCGCCGCTTGGGTTAGCCCTTCACCGCGCCTGCGGTGAGGCCGCGTACCAACTGCCGCTGACCGAGGATCAGCAGGAGGACCGTCGGAATGATGGCGAGGATGACCCCAGCCATCGTGTTGTTGAACGAGATCGTCTCTTCGTTGAGCAGATAGTTCAGCCCGATCTGGATCGTACGCATCTCCTTTTGATTGGTGACCAACAACGGCCAGAGGAACTGGTTCCAGGTTTGCAGGAACCCGTAGATCGCCAGCGTCCCGAGGGCGGGGCGCGAGAGCGGCAGGACGATTTGGATGAGGTAACGCAGGCTGCCGCAGCCATCGATGATCGCCGCGTCGTGCAACTCCTGCGGGATCGTCAGGAAGAACTGGCGCAGCATGAAGGTGCCGAAGGCGGTGGCGACGAACGGGGCGATCAAACTCAGGTAGTTGTCCGTCCAGCCCCACGCCTGGACCGTCTGGAAGTTGGGGATGAGCGTCACCTCCCAGGGGATCATCAGGGTGGAGAGGAAGAGGCCGAAGATCAGCCCGCGCCCCCGGAAGCGGCGGATGGCGAAGGCGTAGGCGGCCAGGCTCGCCGTGACCAACTGGCCGAGCATCACCGCGGTCGCGATCAGCAGCGAGTTGAAGAGGTAGCGCGGGATCGGCAGCCGACTGAGCACCGTCTGGTAGCTCGTCAGGTTCAGTCCGTTCGGCAGGAACTTGGGCGGGTAGACGGTGATCTCGTCGGCGGTCATGAAGCTGATCGCCAGTCCATAGAGGAGCGGGAAGAGGAGGAAGAGTGCGGTCGCGATCAGTAGGGCGTAGATGATTGTCAGTTGGAAGGCGCGTCGCCCGAAGGTCTGTGGCTCGCTCATGCGTCGTGTCCCCTCTATTCGCTCACCAGCAATAGGTCGATCTTTGGCTCAGGCGTAGTGGACCCGCCGCTCGATCATCAGGAAAACGTCTGCGACTCGCTCAGGCGTAGTGGACCCGCCGCTCGATCACCAGGAATTGGATCGCCGTGAGGATCAGGATGATGACGAAGAGGATGACCGCCTGCGCCGAGGCGTAGCCGGTCTGGAAGTTGAAGAACGCCTCGCGGTAAATTGAGTAGACGACGACGTTCGTGGCGTTCGCCGGGCCGCCTTTGGTCAGGATGTGGATCTGCGCGAACGACTGGAAAGCGTTGATCGTCGAGACGATCAGGACGAAGAAGAGGGTCGGCATCAGCATCGGCAGGGTGACGCTGCGGAAGATGCGGACGTTGCTGGCCCCGTCGATCCGCGCGCTCTCGTAGAGGTCTTCGGGGATCCCTTGCAGGCCGCTGAGGAGGACGATGAAGTTGAAGCCGATCCCCGCCCAGATCGAAAGGATAGCGACCGCCCAGAGGGCGGCGCGCGGCTCGGTGAGCCACTCGATCCCCGGCAGGCCGAGGGTATTGAGGAAATAGTTGATCACCCCGGCACGGCTGTTGTAGAGGAGGAGGAAGACGATCGAGGCGGCCCCCACCGAGACGCCGATCGGCAGGGCGTAGGTGGTGCGGAAGAAGCCGATCCCGCGCACGCGGAAGTTCGCCAGGATCGCCAGACCGAGGGCGATCAGGATCCCGAGCGGGACGGTGTAGAGGGTGTAGAGGAGCGTTATCCCCAAGCCGTCGCGATACGATTGCGAACGCAGGGCGATCTGGTACTGCCTGAGCCCGACGAACGGCGTGCTGCCGAGGCCGAACGGGTCGCTGGCGAAGAGACTGAGATAGATCGACTTGAAGAGCGGATAGAAGACGAAGACCCCGAAGACGATCAGCGAAGGGACCAGATAGAGGAGCGAGATCCCCGTCTCGCGCCGCGCCCTGGCCCGCGCGCTGCTGGTATGTGTACGATCAGCCGTCTTGGTTGCGCCTTGCTCCCTGACCAGACTTTCGCCATTGGCGAGCCGCATCGTTTCCTCCTCGCACTCACGGCGTGCTGTTAGCGGCGACCCATACCGGGCTCCCCAGGACACAGCGACGCCCCTCCGGGTGATCCGGCGGTTGCGTGCTTTCCTTGTGCTGATTCACGCGCGTTTGACCGGCGTACCCGATCGTACACGCGACACACACGCTCCCAGCGTCCGCGCCATCGTGTTCCGGCTGGGCTGTACCATGTCGAGGCTAACTGTACTGGTGCTGCTTTAAGGGGGTGTTAACGGCCCGTTAGTGCCGGGTAAAAATTTTGCGCGACCCCTGGCATAGCCCGCTCATGGCGATGGCAAAGGCGATCGGCTCATGAGCAGACCATGCCTGCGAAGGTAAGTCACGGGCAATCATGATGCTCTGGACGCGCATCGTACGTGGCGATTCTTGCCCGCCCCTGCACACCCACCCTCCGGCCTACTTCACCCCTCAATGGATCAGCGCCTCTTTGCTTAAGCGGGCGGCGAGGTCGCCGGGGAGGGCGTAGTCGTTGCCGAGGATCGGGTCACCCTCGGCGAAGCGGGCGAGGCGGAATGGCGCGATCGGGGCGGTCGTGGCGCTGCCGGTCGTGATCAATTCGGCGACGCACGCGCCGATCGCGGGGGCTTTCTTGAAGCCGCTGCCGCTCATCCCGACTGCCAGATAGAGGCCGTCCACGCCGGGGGCGCGGTCGATGATCGCCTTGCCGTCGGGGGTGACATCGAGCGGTCCGGCGTGACCGCGCACGACCTTTTGCCCCGCCAGGGTCGGGATGCGGCGGGCGACCTGCTGCGCGGCGAGGGGCGCGAAGGCGGCATCCGGCTCGCGCTGGTAGCCGTCGAGCGCGGGGGCGGGGTCTTCGCCGAACGCGGCCATCGTGTCGTGGAAGCCGCTGAGTCCGACGAGGGTCAGGTCGTCCCCTTGCGGGCGGGAGTAGAAGCCGTTGGCGCGGTCGATGATCGTCTGCCCGCCCGTCCGCCCGCGCGGGAACGCCCCGGAGCGTTCGAAGAAGGCGATCTGCACGCGCACCGGGCGGATCGGCAGGTCGATCCCGAGCGGCCTGGCGAGGCCGACCGACCAGCCGCCGTTCGCCAGCACGACGATCGGCGCGTCGCTCTCGCCGTCGGCGGTCGTCACGCCGACGATCTTGCCACTTGCCACCCGCAGGGCGATCACGGCGGTATGCTCGTGCAGCGTCGCACCGCCGCGCTGGGCGGCGGCGACGAGCGCGGCGACGGTGGCGGCGGGGTCGGCGTAGCCGCTGTCGGGCTCGTAGGCGGCCAATTCGTCGCGGTCCATCCAGATTTGCGGCGCGAGCGATTCGACCTCGTCGGGCGTGACGAGGCGGGTGTTGACGCCGAGCCCCTGCAACATCGCCACGTTGTCGCGCAGTCGGCCGTTATCGGCGGGCGCGACGAACTGGAAGAAGCCGGTCGGCGTGAAGCCGCTGTCGCCACCGACCAATTCGCCCCAGTTGCGGAACCAGCGTTGCGCGGCGAGGGCCAGCGCCGCCTCGGGCGCGTTGGTGTAGTGCGCCCGCACCAAGGCCCCGGAACGCTCCGACGCCCCGCCCCCCGCGCGGCCCTTGTCGAGCAGCAACACGTCGCGCAGGCCCCGCTGGGTCAGCGCGAACGCCGTCGCCGCCCCGATCACGCCCGCCCCGACCACGATCGCCTCCGCTGTGCGTGTTGCCACCGGTATGCTCCTTTCGCCGATTCTCTCTACCCTGGGGCGGCACCGCCTCGTGCAGCGATCCGCCGTACCCCTCGCGGCTCGTGGCGCGTTCGCCCCCGTCGGGGAGTATCGCGCAAATCTTCGAGCGCTGGCTACCGGGGCGGTAGGCGGGGGTGGGGCTTCTGTCCCGGGGCCATCCGCCAGCGGTGCCGCGTCTCGGGAGGGTGGCAGCCCTGTCGGCTTGCCATCAACAGCGCCGGGCGGTATAGGCGCTTCTCTCGTCTGTCGTCGGGGTAAATGCCCCGCTATCGACGTGCCGACATCCGGGGCGTAGACTCTCCAGTGTTGCAGACAATTCGGCTCCGCGCGAGGTAGGTATCATGGCGACCGACGACGAATTGCTGGCGTCTATCCCGCTCTTCCGCCCACTCGATAGCGTCGAGCGGGCCGCGCTGGCCCGGGTCGTCGAGGCGATCCATCTCCCCGCCGGGCGGGTAATCTTCGATTATGGCGATCCCGGCGACGCGCTCTTCGTCGTCCGCAGCGGCCAGGTCGAGGTCTTCCTGACCGATGATACTGGGGCACGGATCGTGTTGGAGACGCACGGGCCGGGGGATTTTTTCGGGGAGGTCGGGTTGCTGGCACCCGGCCCGCGCACCGCCAGCGCGGTCGCGATCGAGGATCTGGACGCGTTGCAGGTCGATCGCGACGACCTGGAGCAGTTGCTGCGGATGCACCCGACCGTCGCGCTCGATCTGCTCGATGTCGTCGGGCAGCGCCTGCGCGCCACCAACGAGGTGCTGCGCCACACCGCGTCGCGCAACGTCAACACGCAGATGGCCGACCGGCGCACGGTGGTCCAGCGGGTGGCCGATGCGATCGCCGATTTCAGCGGCAGTATCCCGTTTGTGCTGATCCATGTCGTCATCTTCGCCGTCTGGGTTGGGTATAACGTTGTCGCCCGTTCGGCCTTCGATCCGTATCCGTTCCAGTTGCTGACGCTGGTGGTGTCGTTGGAGGCGATCTTCCTCTCCACGTTTGTGTTGTTGAGCCAGAATCGGCAGGCGGCCAAGGACCATCTCCGCTCGGATATCGAATACGACGTGAACCTGAAAGCCGAATTGGAGATCGCCGAACTCCACCGCAAGGTCGATCACCTCAACGCCGAGTTGCAAGGAGTCCTCTTGACGCAACACGCCGACCTCTGCGCGCGACTCGACCGCCTGGGGCTGCCGAGCGCCGACAGTGTGGCCCAGGCGTCACGGAACGGCTGACGGAGCGCGGGGAGTTGGGGGCCGTCAGCGGCGACGGCACATATGATGGCGTCCTGTGTGGCACGCTGGTAGGGGCGTGTTACCAACCCGCCCGGTGTCACCGGTACCCACGCTGTCGGGTGCTTCGGGCGTGTGATGGCCGATAGCGATGTCAGCGCCGTCATCTGCCCGGCGGGTTACCAACCCGCCCCTGCCCGGCGGGTTACCAACCCGCCCCTGCCGGGCGCGGAGCATCATCCGTATTCGCGCCTCGCTCGATGTGGCGGGCGGGATGGTGAAGCCGAGGCGGTGCAGGATGGCGACGTCAGTGTCGCCCTTTCCCTCGTGCGCGATCGCGGTGATGGCGAATTGCGCCCCGGTGGGGGCCTCGATCGTCAGGGTGAGATCGTGGCGTTGGCCGTGGATGGTTGCCGTCGCGCCCGCCAGGGTCACGGGCAACCAGGTGACCAGCGCCTCCTCAACTTCCTCGCCCGCGCCGGTGAAGGCGAACCGGTCGTGGAGGAGTACCGTGCTGTCATCGCCGGCGGCGGTGAGCGTGAGGGTGCGGCGGGCGGTGGTCAGGTGCGCGACCGGGTAGGCGCGGGCGAACTCGACCGTGGCGGTCTTGCTGCTGGTGGGGGCATCGTTCGCGCCGATGGTGAGCGCCCCGGCGAAGGCGCGGCCCGTGCCCTGTAACCGGCCCGCGATCCGCGGGACGCTGTGGCCGAGGGAGTTCGCGAACGGGCTCTCGTAGCGGCGTTCGTTGAAATAATCGCGCTCGTAACGACCGGGGCCGGGGTCGGCGAGCAGCGTTTCGTCGGCGACGTGCAGGACGAACGAGCCAATGTCGTTGTGATTATGGTGCTCGTCGTTGTGCCCCGCCTTGATCGCCAGCGCAATTGGCGCCCCCGCCTCGGTGCGCGCGGTCAGCCGCGCGATCCCGCTGGCGGGCAGGAGGGCGTCGGCGAGCGGCGGCGCGGCTTGACGCTCGCCGTCCCACCAGAGGAGATCGCGCAGGGTGCGCGAGAGGCCGGCTTCGGCGGCCCCCTGCAAAGGGGCTTCCGGCGCGAGGGTGCCCAGGAGGCTC
>DATCMP010000341.1:0-3784 GCA_036563365.1 Thermomicrobiales bacterium | reverse complement strand
AGTTCCAGCGCGGCCTGATCACCGACCGCGAGCGCAAGGACGAGGCGGTCAAGATCTGGACCGAGGCGCGCTCGAAGGTGGCGAAGGCGGTGGAAGTCGGACTGGACCGGCAGAACCCGCTCTACATGATGGCCGATTCCGGGGCGCGCGGTAACTTCAACCAGATCAGCCAGATGGCTGGTATGCGCGGTCTCGTGCTGAACCCGACCGGTGAGGTCATCGAACTGCCGATCAAGTCGGGCTACCGCGAAGGGATCACGGTGCTGGAATACTTCATCTCCACGCACGGTGCCCGGAAGGGTCTGGCCGATACCGCGCTGCGTACCGCCGACTCCGGGTATCTGACCCGGCGACTGGTGGATGTCTCGCAGGATGTGATCATCATGAGTGCCGACTGCGGCACCGATGCCGGGCTGCGCGTGCTGCTCATCCCGGGTCCGGGCGAGAAAGATACCGAGACGTTCGATGAGATCATCACGCGGCGGCTGGTCGGCCGTATGCTGGCGGCACCGGTCTACGATCCCACTACCGGCGAGATGATCGCCGATCGCAACGTCGAACTGGACGAGGAACTGGTCGAGCAGATCATGGGGATGGCCCAGCGCCCCGAGGAGTTGTTCATCCGCACGGCGATGTTCTGCGAGAGCACGCACGGTATTTGCCAGGCGTGTTACGGACGGAATCTGGCGACCGGCAAGCTCGTCGGGCTCGGCGAGGCGGTCGGCATCATCGCGGCGCAGTCGATCGGTGAGCCGGGTACGCAGCTGACGATGCGGACCTTCCACATGGGCGGTGTGGCGCACGCCACCGACATCACAACCGGTCTCCCCCGCGTCGAAGAAATCTTCGAGGCGCGCGTGCCGAAGGGGCGCGCGATCCTGGCCGAAATCGAGGGTACGGCCCACATCGAGACGGCCGAGGATGGCGGGCGCAAGATCGCGATCATCAACAGTGAGCTCTTCACCGAGAGCTACCCGATCCCCCAGAACTACGTCGCCACCGTCAAGGAGGGCGATGAGGTCGGCGAGGGTCAGGTGATTGCGGAGTCGAATATCGAGGGTCAGGAGGGGCGGGTGCTGGCGACGATCAGCGGGCGTGTCTCCTTCGACATCGAGAACGGCGTCGAGACGATCATCGTGCGCGACGAGCAGACGCAGGAGAAGCGCTACGATGTCCTGGCGAACGCGCAAATCCTGCTTAACGAGGGCGACTATGTCACCGCCGGGAAGCAGCTGACCGAGGGGAACCAGGATCCGCAAGAGATCCTGCGGATCCGCGGGCGGCAGGCGGTCCAGGAGTACATGGTCGATGAAGTGCAGCGGGTTTACCGCTCGCAGGGTGTCGATACGAACGACAAGCACATCGAGGTCATCGTTCGCCAGATGCTCCGCAAGGTGACGATCGACGAGCCGGGCGACAGCGAGTTCCTGCCCGGTGAGATGATCGACCGCTTCATCTTCAACGAGATCAACGCCGAACTGCTGGCCGAGGGCGGTGAGCCTTCGACCGCGCAGGAGACGCTCCTGGGCGTCACCAAGGCGTCGCTCTCGACCGAATCGTTCTTGTCGGCGGCCTCCTTCCAGGAGACGACGCGCGTGCTGACCGAGGCGGCGATCAATGGCCGCGTCGATCAACTGCGCGGCCTGAAGGAGAACGTGATCATCGGGAAGCTCATCCCCGCCGGTTCCGGCTTCAACGTGCAGCGGACCAAGAAGGCCCCGCGCGTGCGCGCCGATGGCGAGGAAACGTCGATCGACACGATCGACCTGATGAGCGGCCCGGAAGGGACCAAGCGGCCCGAGCGCGACACGCTCGTCCCGGCTGGCTACCAGGCACTGCCGCTCGACCCGACGTTGGCACTCGGCAACCCGAGCCATCGCGACGATGACGAAGGCGAGTAGTCAACAGACGGCATAAGCAGAAAACGGCGGGCGGGGCTTTCGTGGCCCCGCCCGCCGTTGTTTTTATGACCTGATATGGAGGCTTGTTCGTGGCTGCTGTACCCGCACCAACCCGTCGCGACGAAGAACTCGGCCTCACCACGCGCCGCATCGGTCGCCCGCTCTGGCACTACGCCTCCGTCCCCTCCACGATGCCCCTCGCCCACGATCTCGCCCGCGACGGTGCGCCCGATGGGACGACCCTCTGGGCCGAGGAACAGACGGCGGGGCGCGGGCGGCGCGGGCGTAGTTGGGTCGCCCCGCACGGCACAGCCATTCTGTGCTCGACGATCTGCCGCCCGCCGGTCCGCCCGGATGAACTCTTCCTGCTCGTCGCGGCATTCGGCATCGGGCTCTGCCAGGGGATCGAACGGGCGACCGGGTTACAGCCACAAATCAAGTGGCCGAATGATCTGTTGCTCGATGGCCGCAAAGTCGCCGGTGTACTGACCGAGAGTCGGCTCACCGGCGACGGCCTGGCCCATGCCGTTGTCGGCTTCGGCCTCAATGTCAATCTCAAAGCGGCGGAGCTGCCCGAGCCGCACCACGACGCCCTGCCGCCGACCAGCTTGGCGCTCACATTAGGAGCGGAGGTCGATCGGGAAGCGGTCTTGCGCGCGATCCTCGCCGGGATCGATGACGCCTATGACCTTCTCTGGCAGGGTAGTGCAGATACCTTGCGCGCGGCCTGGACAAAGCGGCTGGCCGGGCGCGGCGAGCGAGTACGGATCGAAACCGACGCGGGACCGCGGATCGGCGAATTCAGCGGCGTGGATTATGATGGTGCCCTCCTGCTGATTGTAGATGGGGTGATCGAGCGGATCATCGTCGGCGATGTGGTCCTCGGTCCGCGCCCCGCAACGACAAAAGAAGAGGCCGAATAATTTAACGATCACTTAACCTGAGCATCAAGGTCCGTTAACTATCCGCCGCTACACTGTGAACAGGTCGAGATGAGGCCCCCGCGAGAGCGGCAACGGACCGGCGACCGAGGTGGGGAAAATACCCACCCCCTAAGAAGCCAACTCCTTCCCCTATCCCTATCCCTATCCCCTGTGGCCCCGCGAGATGCGGGGCCACTCCCCATTTGTCCGCCAAGTGCCTCGCCCACGTAACGGCAGCACCCGTACGAGGTGCCGAAATCGACCCTCCGAGCCCCTATGCTACACTTCCGCCCCACTATCAGGGACACCACCCGGCGAAGAAAGGGGAGTATTCACTACACGATGGCGATACAAGGGGCGGCAAAACCCGAAGCGACGACGCGGCACGGCCATGACCTGAGCAGCGGGCGGGTTGAGCGGATCATCCGTGCAGTCGGACTCGCCGCACTGCTCCTCCTCGCCCTGGCCCTGACCGCACGCGCCGGCTACTACCTTTGGACCGCCGTGGCGATGGTCACCTGGCCGCACGAAGCGCACAATGGCGAATCGACGATGCTCCACGAGAGCCAGTTGCTCGGCCAAGATCTGATCGGCGGGCTGCGCGCGTTGTATGGGCCGCAGCCCACCGACGGCTTCATCGCCGGGAACTATCCCCCGCTCTATTTCCTCCTCTGGGCGATGAAGCCGGGGCCATCGGCCTTCCCAACGGGGCGCGGTCTCTCGCTCCTCGCCGGGCTTATCGCGGCGCTCGCGGGCGGGTACGCCGTCTGGCGCGCGCTGCCTGGGCGACAGGCACTCCGCATCGCCGCCGGGGCGCTGGGCGGCGCGCTCTTCATCTGCACCATCCCGGTCTTCCAGCAGATCGGCATCGCCAAGCCGGATATGGTGGCGCTCGCCTTCGTCGCCTGTGGCCTGGCGCTCTTCGAGCGGGCGACGACCTGGCGCGGCGCGCTCCTCGCC
>DATCMP010000310.1:0-7541 GCA_036563365.1 Thermomicrobiales bacterium | reverse complement strand
AGATGACCGGTAGCGCGCGTGCGGCCGCTATCCTGACCTCTTGGGATGAACAGCCGCCGACCTTCTGGATGGTCACCGGCCAGCCGCCGACGCCGCTCGCGACCGAGTCAGCGCGGCCTGTGCGGCACGCTCGTCGCGAAGGTTCGCCAGCTCGCCCGCCGATCGCGGTGCGACGCACGAGCGAGATGCCAGACTTGATCCCCGCAGGGCGCGAAAGTGGGACGGATTAGTGATGGGAACGATTGCGCGCCGTAAGGCGACCGGCTACAGCCATTGGCTCGTGGAATGGAAGCGCGGCCCGGTGACAGGGCGGGGTAGTGTCACTGAAGGGATGGATTGCATGGCCGACGACTTGTTGAGCATCTTCTTCGGTCGTTACCCGAGCGCCCTGGGCAACACCCACGCAGGTGGGCAGTATCGGATCATCTGCCCCGAATGCGGGCATATGGTGCCGGTTGCAGTGTTGGACGAGGGGCATCAGCACATCACCGTCCTCTGCACGAACTGCGGTTACAACGACGAGATCGGCGACCAGCAGGCGCGGGGTCCACAGTCCGATGTTCAATCAGCAGCTTGAACATCGGGCGGGTATCACCTCAGTTATTCGTGGGCAGCGGGCGGGGTATTTGTACCCCGCCCGCTGTGTTTGTTATTGCCTGATGGCTTGCCTCATCGGGTGATTCATTCCTCGTTGCACCACCTCGCTCTCTCCATACTGGCATTGCAAAGAGCCTTCCCCCGCTGTCTGCGTTCATCGCGTGGTGCCGCTTGCGGGGTATAATGGTCCGGCGCGCGAGCGCGACGGCGGGGAGCGGTGCGCGAACAGGGTTCGCAGGAGAGGAGTTGGCGCGATGAGCAACATCAGCGGCAGTGTCGGGGAACTGTTGGCGGGGCTCGATGGTGTGATCGCCATTCGTGGTGAGCAAATCGAGGTGCTGGACGAGGCCGCCTTGCAGGGCGAGGCGACCGATCTGCTGGCCTATAGTTCGGTCTTCGGCTCGCGAGAGGTCAAGGCCGCCGCGCGCTGGATTCTCTGGACGACGGCGCAGGCGGTCGGCTTGTACCCGGCGTCGATCCACGACCTCTACATGGCCGGTGGGCGCGGCGAGTTCAGCCACGCGACGACCCCGGCGATCAACGTGCGCGGGATGTCCTACGACTTCGCGCGGGCGGTGATCCGCACGGCGCAAGGGAAGAACACGAAACAATTCATCTTCGAGATCGCCCGCTCGGAGATGGGCTATACCGAGCAGTTGCCGGCCGAGTTCTCGCTGACGATGATCGCCGCCGGGCTGCGCGAGGGCTATCGCGGCCCGCTCTTCATCCAGGGCGACCATCAGCAACTCAACGCCAAGAAGTATAAGCAGGATCCCGAGGCCGAATTGGCCGGGTTGCGGAAGCTGATCACCGACTCGATCGATGCGGGGTTCTACAACATCGACATCGATGCCTCGACCCTGGTCGATCTGTCGAAGCCGACGGAGGCAGAGCGACAGGAATTGAACTATCGCCACACCGCCGAGATGACGGCGCTCATCCGTCAGTTGGAGCCGGAAGGGGTCACCGTCTCGGTCGGCGGCGAGATCGGCGAGGTCGGCACGCAGGACAGCACCCCCGAGGATCTGGAAGCGTTCATGACCGGCTACATCCCCGCGCTGCACGAACTCGGCGACGGCCTCGTGGGGATCAGCAAGATCAGCGTCCAGACCGGCACCAGCCACGGCGGTGTCGTCCTGCCGGATGGCTCGATCGCCGACGTGAAGCTGAACCTCGAAGCGCTCGGCGAGCTTTCAGCGGCGGCGCGGCGCTACGGGATGGGTGGCGCGGTGCAGCACGGCGCTTCGACCCTGCCCGAGGAGGCGTTCGATAAGTTCCCGGAGCGCGACGCGATCGAGGTCCACCTGGCGACCGCCTTCCAGAATATGATCTACGATGATCTCCCCGATGAGTTCCGCGAGCGGATCTACGCGCACCTGGCGGAGCACCATCAGGATGAGCGCAAGCCGAACATGACCGACCAGCAGTTCTACTACACCACGCGGAAGCGTGGGTTCGGCCCGTTCAAGCACGACTTCTGGCACCTGCCGCAAGAGTTGAAGGACACGATCACGGGGCATCTGGAAGAGCGTTTCGGCCTGCTCTTCGACAAGCTCGGGATTAGTGGCAAGGCCGAACTCGTCGAGCGTTTCGTCACCCCCGCGCCGGTGCCGAAGTCGATGCCCGATTCGTTGCGCGCGGCGCTGGCGACGGGGGCGGCATCGGCGGACTAAACCCGCATCGCCCAATTCACGCGGCCGTTGCGCCCGCACCCTCTTTTGGAGGGTGCGGACGTCCCCTTAGCCGCGCTTTCCCTGCGCTTTCTGGTGGCTTCGCGGGGCGTTTAAGCGTTGGTCAGAAAGCGGATGATCCCGGCGGCCAACCCGGTCGCGACGGTCGCCTGCTGCTCGGTGAGGAGGGTGCGATCGGTGGGATTGGTGAGGAACCCGAGCTCGATGATCACACCCGGGGTTTGCGGGGCGATGGCGTGCTGGAAGTCGGCGTTGTTGAACGCGTAATAGCCGGTCATCGCGCGGGTGATGTAGCCGTCGCGCGGTTGGCCGGTTGCCGCCCCGTAATCGACGGTGATTGCGCTCAGCAAGGCGTCATCGTGGGCGGGGCTGGCGCTGTCGCGGAAGCGGGCGAGCTTGAAGCCGTTCATCGTCGGGCTGTTATTGTAGTCGCTGTGGATGGCGATGAAGGCGTCGGCGGTGTAGCCGCTGGGAACCGTTGCCGGGAGAATATCGACGGTGATCCCGCGCGCCCGCAGGAGATCGGCGACGCGCTGTGCGATGGCGTAGTTGATGTCCACCTCATTGACGCCGCCCGCGTTCGCGCCGTGTTCCGTTCGCAGGATCGCGAGCTCGTCCGGGAGTTCTTCACTCTCCCAATGGCCTACTTGCAGGCCGACGCGCGCCTTGATCGGCGGGGCCGGGGTGGCGGTTGCTGCTGGCGCGGGCTTCGGTTTGGCTCCGGTCGAGATCGCCGACGGCGAGGCACCTTCGCCCCAGAGGACGATCGGCGCCGCGAGCGCCTCCGGTCTCGGGATAAGCAGACCGCCCGCGATCAGCAGCACGACACTCAGCACCACAAGGATCGGCGAGATAACCCCCTGGCGAGTTTCGGACACGAGCTTCTCCTCCTCGCGGCCATCCTGCGCGCGAGCCTGCTGTACGTACAAATTTCCTGGCGCAACTATAATAGAACAATAGTTCTAATACAAGGGCGTCGGCTAAAGGCGTTGCATCGGGCAGAAAGAGGTTGGGCGGCGTCTACTCTGACGCCGCCCAACCGGATAACCATTCTCTTTTTTGTCTGCGCTATTGGGGATCCCGCCCGGTGGGGAGATCACCTTCGCGGGGCTCCTCCGGTGTGGGGTACGGTGGCTCGTTATCGATCGCGCCGAAGCCGGTATCGCCGTAGCCGCCGTTGATGCCGGGATCAGTGTCGCTCCCGAGGCCGCCCACCTCGACGCGTCCTGTTGGCTCCTGACCACTCAACAGTCGTGCGGCATTGCCGAGGGTCGCCCAAACCGCTTCGGTGCTGATCTCCCGCTCTTGCGCGATACTGTACACGTTCGCGCCCCCGAGGGCGGACTCGACGATCGCGCCTTCCTCGCCCGGTAGGCTGCCCGTCAGGGCGGGATTCTTCCGCAGTTGCGTTAGCAGTTGCGCCATCCGTTCATCTGATGCCGAGCCCATCGCGCACCTCCTCCATGCACTCCGCCACACGCCCGAGGTAGATGCACGAGACGTGCCTCGACAGGGACACCTTTAGCGCTTTGTTGTTAGCCCGATCGTGCCGGTGCCGGTATTGGTGTCGCGGGGGTTGTAGATCAGCGTGTAGGTGCCGTTGTTCGGCAGCGTCGCCTCGACGCTCCCATCGCCATTGACATAGCGCTCGATGAGCACCGCCCCGTCCGGCTTAACGATCGAGACGTCGCATTCCCCGATCGCTTTCGCTGCCACGACGATGTTCAGCTGCTGCCCCGCGCGACCGGTGAAGGTGAGCGCGGCGTTTTGCCCCGGTGCGGTGATCGCGACCGGAACCGCCGGGCCATCGATCGTGATCGTGCCGCTGGTGTTGTTCACGCTGTAGGCAGTCAGGGTGCCGGTGCCGGTGTTGGTGCCACGCGGATCGAAGATGAGGGTGTAGGTGCCATCCAGCGGCAGGGCGACGGCGTCGAAGAAACCTGCGCCGTTGAGGTAGCGACTTTGCAACTGCGTACCATCGGGCTGCCGCAGGATGATGTCGGCCTCGCCGACCGCTTTCGCGGTGGCCGTGGCACTGATTCGCTGGCCCGCTTTCCCCTCGAAGCGGAAACGCGCGTTCTGTCCCGGCGTGGTGATGTTGAGCGGCACCGCCGGGCCACCGGGCACGATAGTGCCGACCGCGTCGGTAACGGCGTAGGCGGTCAGGGTGCCGGTGCCGGTATTGGCGTCGCGCGGGTTGAAGACCAGGGTATAGGTGCCGGGTGCCGGGAAGGCGACCGCATCGAGGAACCCCTCGCCGTTGAGATAGCTGCTGCCGAGCTGCGATTCATCGGCGGCAAGGACGACGATATCGGCCTCCCCCACCGCTTTGGCGCTGGCAACGACACTGATCTTCTGATCGGCCCCGACGGTGAAGGTCCAGCGCGCATTCTGTCCCGGCATGGTGATCGCAAACGGCATCGGCGTACCATCCAACGTGGTGGTTCCCACCGTATCCGCGAAACTGTAGGCGGTGATCGTGCCGGCCCCGGTACCGCCATCGCGGGTGGCAAAGGTGAGGGTATATGTCCCGGTCGTTGGCAGGCGGGTCGAATCGAGGAAGCCCTCGCCGTCGAGATAGCGGCTATTGATGAACGCACCGTCCGGGCCGCTCAACGCGATATCGGAGCCACCGAGCCCCTTGGCCTGCACCGTGGCGCTGATCTGCTGCCCGGCCGTACCCGCGAAGGTCCAGGCGATCTGCTGCTTCGGCGCGGTGATCGCGAAGCCGAGCGGCTGGCCGTTGAGCGGGAGTGTTCTGGCACCGACAACCGTCGTCACCGTGGGGTTCGGCGGGGCGGATGGTGTGTTCGCCACCGGGCGCAGATCGAGGCTGCGTTGTTGTTGCCCGCTGACCGCATCCCAGGTGCGCGAGGAGTTATCGAAGCTGCCACTGACGACCGTCCGGGAGTCGGCGCTGAACGAGACGGCGGGGATCGCGTCGGTGTGGCCGGTCAGCGTGCGCTCCTGCGTCCCCTTGCTGAGGTCCCAGAGCTTGATCGTGCGATCGGCGCTGCCGCTCGCCAATTCCTGGCCGTTCGGACTGAAGGCGACCGCGCTGACCGCGCCGGTATGTCCGCTGAGCGATTTGCTTTCCTGGCCCTGCTCGACCTCCCAGACCTTGATCGTCTGATCGGCGCTGCCGCTCGCGAGACTACGCCCATCGCGACTGTAGCCGATCGACTCGATCTCCCCGCCGTGCCCTGTGAGACGGTGGAGTTCCTGCCCGGTGCCGGTAGCCCAGAGGCGCACGCCGGTATCCTGCCCGCCGGTGGCGACACTTTGCCCGGTGGGATTGAAGGCTAATGTCCGCACGGCACCTGTATGCCCGCTCATCCGTTGCAGTTGTTTGCCATCGCTACTTTGCCAGAGTTGCACCATGCCATCATTGCCGCCGCTGGCGATCATCGCACCGTTCGGGCTGACCGCCAGCGCGTCCGTGCCGCCCGGGGCGGCGATGACGCGACTGAGCGAGCCTGCCGCCACGGACCAGACGTTGATCCGCCCCTCGCCGCCGCCGCTCGCCAACGTGGTCCCGTCCGCGCTGAACGCCAAAGAGGTGACACCCCCTTTGTGGCCGGTGAGCGTGCGGCTGACGCGGCCCGTCGTGAGGTCCCAGAGGGTGATCGAGAAATCGGCGTTGGCGGTTGCCAGGGTACGTCCATCGGCACTTAACGTCGCCGCCTGGATCTTGGGGCCGGTAGTGCTTCCGCCGCTACCGAGTGCGCCGCTAACGGTCGCCACCGGGCCGCTGCCGGGCCGCCCGCAACCTGCCAACGCGACACAGCCGAGGAGTATGAACTGTCGTCGGGAAAACTTCATCGATCGCTCCTACGGTGACCAAGGGGCGGGCATTAGCTTTTCGTGCAGTCGGTGTCGCCGCAAGTGGTGCCATCTCGGCCAGTGAAGTACGGGGTAGTTGCGCTGCGAGTAGACATGACAATAAACGCCGAATCTATTTGACTCAACGTGAAAAAGCGAGTACATGTCACCGATCGGCGGCGACTCAGGCTGTTGTACCAAAAGGGAACGAAGTTACTCTCCGGTGAGCATCCGCAGCCACTTGTGCCAGTGCGCCTCTGCCGGTGGTGGCGCGGCAACAGTCTGTGGCGTCGGGGTGGGCGCGACGCTCGTCGCAGGGGCGGCGGGCTCGTGCCAGTTAACGAGGAAGATCGTCTCGCCCGAGTAGCCGAGGTTGAGTTGACGGCGTGCGGTCGCCTCAACCCAGGCGCGATACGCCGTCGGGTCATTCTCCGCGAGTTGGCTGCTGAGTTGAGCGTTGCGGGCTTCGGCTTCCTGCAACGCCTGTTGTTGCGCGGCGACCTGGTCGCGCAGTCGCTGTTCTTTCCAGCGTTGCTCGACCGTCCCCGCCGCGAAGGCGACCAGGACCGCCAGCGCCAGCGCCACCACGATACCGCGTTGCCCGATCGCCAGAACCAACAAAAGCCGCTGCTCGAACGCCGCGCTCAGGGCGCGCCTACGGCCCGCGTTCCCCGCGGGGGGCGTGGACATTGTGCGTGAACGCGCCCGCTTGATCACGGTGGCTGTCGTCTTGGTGGTCCTTGGCGGCATGGCTCAGGCCCCCGCTGGCGTGTTCGCGAGTGGCGGGCGGCGTTGCGACCAGGTGGTGTTCCGCTCGTATGCCTCCGCGACCCGCAGGATCAACCCTTCGGCGAAGGCCGGCCCCATGATCTGCAAGCTCACCGGCAGATCGTCGGCGAAGCCGCAGGGGATCGCCACGCTCGGGATCCCGGCGAGGTTGGCGGGGATCGTCAGCACGTCGGCCAGATACATCGCGAGCGGGTCGTCGCTGCGCTCGCCGATCTTGAACGCGGTGGTCGGCGAGGTCGGCGCGACGATCACGTCTACCCCCGCCGCGCTGGCGGCGTCCTGCGGGGCGAGGCCGAAGGCACGGTCGAACTCGTCCTTGATCAGGGTCCGCACCTGTTGGGCCTTGATGTAGTAAGCATCGTAATAGCCCGACGAGAGGGCGTAGGTGCCGAGCATGATCCGGCGCTTCACCTCCGGCCCGAAACCGGCCCGGCGGCTCTCCAGATAGGTCGCCAGCAGCGAATCCTGCTCGATCGACATCCCATACTTCACCCCGTCGTAGCGGGCCAGGTTGGCGCTGGCCTCGGCGGGGGCGATGATGTAATAGACCGGTAGCGCCATCCCGCTCGACGGGAGGCTGATCTCGACCAACTCCCCGCCCAGGCTTTGCAGCACTTTCAGCGCCTCCCGGGTGGCGCTGGC
>DATCMP010000308.1:0-6025 GCA_036563365.1 Thermomicrobiales bacterium | reverse complement strand
TCGAAATCTCCCGCATCGAGCGCCGCGATTCCGGCATCAACGCTCTCGGCAGCCGCGGCAGGGATCGAACCATCCGCTGTCGTGCTCATCCGCTCGCCTCACCTCATTCAACAAATTTCAGCGACGCCCGGCCACAATCGGAACATTCGCTCACTGCTGCTCTCAATACGTGTCAACCAGCCGAATCGTCTCGCGCACTAGGCCCGCTTTCGGGCTACTCGCCACCACCTCCGCGCTCGCCCCCTCGGCCGACAGGCGGATGATCCAACGCGCTGCACCGCTCGAAATGGTCGGCGTCGGGGCCTGCCAGGTGGGGACCGCGCCGACCGACCGGCCGGGCAGGTGTCCGAGGCGCTGGCGTGCCGCGCCATCGATGATCGTCGCCCCCGTAACCGCTAGCATCACCTCGACCGGCTTCGCGCTCTTCGTCAGCAGCGCCTGCTTACTGAGGTTCGTCGGCAGGAAACCATCGTTCCGCACGCGCACGGTAACACGCCGCAAGCGGGGATCATCCCCAAACGGTTCCACCGTTGTCTCGGCAATCGTCAGCAACGGCAGCGTGCGCGCGAGATAGGCGGTCCAGTTCGCGTGGCGCTCGCAGATCTCGCGCAGATACGCGGGCGGCGCATTCTGCGTCGTGAACTTGTAGGTCCAGCCGCCGATCTCCACCGGGCCGAGTTGCGGATGATCGAACGCCCGCCAGGGGATAAAGCCCTCGCCTTCCAGCGCACTGTCGTTCCAGGCGAGGAGGCGTAACTGATCCGCCTCCGAGCGCCCGCCGAAGAACGTGGCGAAATCTTCCCCACGCCGATCGACACCGGCCGCCCCCCACATGTCCCATAACTCCGGCACCCAGCCAAAGATCCCATGCTGGTTATACGCCCAGTCCATCATCGAGCCGAAACGCGCCGTCTTTGTCGCCTCGGTGTAACTCTGGAAGAGGGGTTGCTCGGTCAACTCACTGAACTTGCGCGAGAGGAGCCGATAGTCACCCGAGAGATCGTCATGCGGGTATTCGCTCGGCGCGCGGCTGGACGGGAGGACGAAGCAAAAACCGCCCGTCGTGTGGTAGTTGACGATCGCGGCGATATTGGGATGACCGAGGACAAAATCGACGCCCGCCCGCGTCTCGGCGGGGTAGAGGGGATATGGCCCGGCCCCCGATTGCCGATACTCCGGCTGCCAGTTATGCGGATACGAGCGGTTGAAGTCGAGCCCCCAGTAGGCCGGGGCATTGGTGATCGCCGCCGTATCCAGCGGCCCATCGGCGGGATCATGCACGACTTGCCCTTCGGCATAGAGTCGGTAATAGGTCCCGCCGCGTTCGTCTTCGCGCCGCCGCACCAGCAGGCGCGGGTCGCCATCGCTCGCTCGCCACTCCCCGGCGGGATCGACGATCCGCATCTGGGCGATCACGCCATCACCATCGATATCTTCCGGGTGCAGGCCAGGCGTGCGGTCGGCGTGAGGGTACGGCTGTGGCGTCGAGCGCAGGGTGTACGGGGTGGTCAGGTAAAACTCCACCCCATCCGGCGAGACAATCGGGCGGACGTAGAAGGTGTAGCGATCGAGGAGATCGGTGATCGCGGCGTCGCGACCGTAGCCGGTCAGCAGTTGCCAGATCGTGTAGAGGCAGACCATCTCGCTCGTCACTTCGCCGGCGTGGTGGTTCCCATCGATGTACAGCGCCGGTTTGTCGCTCGCTGGGCCGGTCGCGCTGTTTGTCAGCGTCGCCACCCAGAGCGGTCGGCCCTCGCCACTCGCCCCGATCTGTTCGACAGTGGCGAGCGCCGGATAAGCCTCCACCAGCTGCTTGAGCTCCGCTTCCATCTCATGGGGACGCAGATACCGAGTGAAACCGTCCGCAGGTATGCCGGTCATCCATCACCTCATCGCTGATCATTTCGTCAACTCATGGGAGCGGGCCGAGCCGCTATCATAGCCCATTCTGCCACAACCCCTGGTGACAGGATTCATGCGTGAGGGAAGCTGACGGCTGAGGTGCCCTGATCCTGATGCGACGACCGGTTCCCCAAGCCCCATTCGCGACCTATACTGTCGTTGCGGGGAGAGGCACCCGTCGCAGCCACACAACACGTCTCCGGGGAGGAACAATCATGCAACAACACTTCATCTGCGTGACCTGTGGCACTCAGTTCGCGGCCAGCGAAACGCCGCCGGGCAACTGTCCGATCTGCGACGATGAGCGCCAGTATATCGGCGCGAATGGGCAGCGCTGGACGACGATGGCCGAACTCAGCACCACACACCAGATCGACATCCGCGAGGAAGAAACCAACCTCACCGGTATCGGCACGACGCCGGGGTTCGCGATCGGGCAACGGGCCTTGCTGGTCCAAACACCGGGCCGCAATATCCTCTGGGACTGCATCTCGATTCTCGACGACGCGACGGTCGCCGCGGTGCGGTCGCTCGGCGGCATCCGCGCCATCGCGATCTCCCACCCGCATTACTACGCGGCGATGATCGAGTGGGCGCGCGCCTTCGATGCACCGATCTACATTCACGCGGCCGAGCGCGAATGGGTTATGCGGCCCGATCCGGCGGTCACATTCTGGGAAGGCGAGACGCACGACCTCGGCGATGGCCTGACGCTGATCCGTTGCGGCGGCCATTATGCCGGTGGACAGGTTCTCCACTGGGCCGCAGGCGCGGACGGTCGCGGGGTACTCCTGACCGGCGACATCCTGCAAGTCGTCTCCGATCGCCGCTACCTGAGTTTTATGTACAGCTATCCGAACCTCATCCCCCTGCCGGCCGCGCTCGTCCGGCGCGTCGTCGCCGCAGTCGAGCCATTCACCTACGACCGGATCTACGGGGCATGGTGGGGCCGGATCATCCCGACCGGGGCGAAAGAAGCCGTCGCCCGGTCCGCAGAACGCTACATCGCAGCAATCGAAGGTCGCTTGCCGAACATCCAGGCGCAACTGGCAGCGAATCAAGTCACGCGGTAGCGCTCCCAGTATCACGCAGTGGTATGCAGGCCGCGTAGCCATCCGGCTGCGCGGCCTTATCACGGACCACAAGGGAAACCGATCGCCGTTAGATCGGTTCGAGCGGCTGGTGCGGCGGCGGCGGCAATTCGACGTCGATCGGATCGCCAGCGAAGACCTCGCCTCCGGTAAGGACCACCGCCATCACCCCGGCCTTGCGGATCAGGTTGCCCGCCTCGTCGCGATCGAGTACCGCCGCCATCAGCCCACGCTGCACCTTTTCGAGTTGGGCGCAAGGATTCCGCAGGCCGGTGACCTCGATCACCGCCTCCGCGCCGAGACGCAGGCGCGTGCCCACCGGCAGGCCGAGCAGATCGACGCCGCGTGTGGTGATATTCTCGCCCATTTGCCCGGCGACCACCGCGAAGCCGCCCGCGCGCAACTCATCATGGAGCTCGGCGTGGATCAGGTGGACTTGCCGGTAGTTCGGCTGATCGGGGTTCTGCGCCACGCGCGAGCGGTGTTGCACCGTCGCACCCAGGTGAGCATCCCCATCGACCCCCAAACCTTCGATCAGGCGAATCGATGGTTCATTCTCTTTGCTGATCGCATGTGTCGCGCGGCGACTGACCGCCAGAACCGATCCGCTCATCCCACCACCTCCTCATCGGCAACTAACCATCATTACTCTCAGTTCCGTCGCTCCGCTAGCGGATCGGCATGGCGGTGGACCATCCGCCATTCGCCGGCCTCACGCCGATAGACATGGGTGATCCGCAATGTGCGGTCGCTGTGATATTCCAACCCGGTGGTACAGGCGAGATCGGCCGTCGCGATGCACGACAGCGTTTCGACCGGTTCGGCCTCCATCGGGATCCCCTGTGATGCCCACCACGTCCAGCGCTCGCGCACCGCTGCGCCGCGTTGCTCAACGCCGCCACGCGCATTCATGGTGCTGACATCATCAGCATCCGACCAGAGCGCCAGCAGCGTCGGTAGTGCCGCCGGATCATTATGCAGCCGCCGCAGCGCCCCGTAGAACCGCGCCTCGACCGCGCGCACCTGCGCCGAGAAATCTTCTCCTGCCATCATCGGCTACTCCTTGCGGCGGGGCGGCGCGAGCCGCCAACGGATCGTGCTACCATCACTCGGGCGCGACCGGGGAGCAGGATCGGAACCACTCGCTGCGATGCGGAGCGCCCGGCGCGATGATACCACCCTGGCCCGATGCGAGGAGTACCCCCTGGCGTGACGCTGCCGGGCGTCGCCGCGATTTGGAGGAATACCGATGGTCCAACTGCTGATGCGCCGCCCCCATCTACGCGATCTGCCGACGGTGCGCCCACTCCCGGCGGGCTATCGCCTGCGCGCATATCGCGCCCCGGACGATCTGGCGACACTGAATGCGACCTTACAGGAGGCATTCGCCGAGCCCTGGGACGAGTCCCGCGCCAGGCGCGAACTCCTCGATGTCCCCGGCGTCAAGGCGATCTACGTGATCGAGCACGAGGGCGCGGTCGTCGGCACGACATCGAGCAAGATCGTCCCCGACCTCTTCCCCGGATCTGGTTATGTCCACTGGGTCGCCGTCGCCGACGCGCATCTGCGACGCGGCCTCGCCGCCATCCTCCTGAATCGCGTCCTCCAGGATTTCATCGAGCGCGGCCATCGCGACGCGGTCCTCGAAACCGACGATCAGCGGCTCCCGGCGATCAGCGCCTATCTGCGCTTCGGCTTCCTCCCCAGCTACGATGTGCGCGGCGAGGACCACCGCGCGCGCTGGTCGGCGATCTTCCAGGCGCTGTTCGGTCGGTAATCGACCGCCACCATTCGGCGGCCTACGTCAGGGAAACGCCGTGGTATCATCGCTACCCCGGCGTTCAGCCAGCCGCGTGACGAGGGAGGAGAGGCAGGGATCGATGGCCACCACAGAGCGGATCACATCACTGATCAGCAAAGACGCCTTTCTGCGGGTGGCGGAGGTCGCGCACCTCTGCGCCGGGGGCGAGACGGCGATCCTGCGGAGCCACAACGCGGCGGTCGAGCGCTTCTTCGCCCTCAAAAGCGACGGCTTCGACGGGCGCGAAGTCGGGGTGATGGGCCTCCTCCAGCGGACGAGAGAGCGGGCGAGCGAATTGCTCGGCGTGCCGCCCGGCGACATCGCCTTTCTCAACTCCGCGAGCGAAGGGCTCGGTCAACTCGCCGCCGGACTCGACTGGCGACCCGGCGATAATGTCGTGGTCGAGGATATCGAGTTCCCCTCGGGGCTCTATCCGTGGACCCGCCTCGCGGCGCAAGGTGTCGAAGTACGGCTCGTCCGGCAGGAAGGCGGGGAGGCGACCATCGACCGACTCGCGGCGGCGCTCGATGACCGGACGCGTGTCCTGGCGGTCAGCCAGGTGAGCTACCTGACCGGACGGCGCTACGATCTCGCGGAGCTGCGCGCACTCGCCGATCGTCACGGCGCGCTGCTCAGCGTCGATGCGACGCATGCCGCCGGGGTTGTGCCGGTCGCCGCGCAGCACGCCGATCTGCTGGTGTCGAGTTGCTACAAATTCCTCCTCGGGGTTCACGGCGCGGCGATCCTCTACTGCAACCCGCAGCGCCTCGGCAACCTACAACCGCAAAGCCTGGGCTGGCATAGCGTCGCCTCGCACCACACCGTCGCCGCGCCGACCGACTACACCCTTCGCCCCACCGCCGCGAGATTCGAGGCGGGCAATCCGCCTTTCATGGCCCTGGCGGTACTGGAGAACGCCCTCGAGACGCTGGCGACGATCGGGGTCGAGCGGATCGAGCGGCACGTCCTTGCGCTCGGCGGCCTGCTCCATTCGGCGCTGCAAGCACGCGGACTGACCCTGCTGACACCGGAAGATCCGGCACGACGCGGGCCGAATATCTGCTTCAGCTGGCCCGACTCCGTCGGCCTGGTCGCCGCCCTCGCCGCGCACGGCATCCTGGTCTGGGGCGGCGACGGCCGGGTGCGGGTCTCCTTCCACGCCTACAACGACGAGGATGACGTTGCGCGGCTCCTGACGGCGCTCGACGCTTGTCTGACCGACGAGAACACA
>DATCMP010000265.1:0-9437 GCA_036563365.1 Thermomicrobiales bacterium | reverse complement strand
CAAGACGAAACGTACTCCGGCGGTCAGATCGGCGAAATAGCCGTGCGTTGGCTGATCGTCGGCGTCGATCTGCACGGTGGGGACCGCCAGCGCCACGAGCAGCGCAGAGACCAGGAAGGTGGCGGCGTCGAACCACAGGACGGTGGCAGGGCCGAGTGCCGCGATCAGCAGTCCGGCCAGGATCGGTCCGGCAAACTGTGCCCCGCTCTCGATCACCTCGTGCGCGGTGTTGGCGCGTTCCGGCCTGAGCTGTCCCAGCGCGATTAACTCCGGTACGAGCGCTGCCCGCGCTGTCGTCCCCGGAGCGTCGAGGAGCGCGCCGAGGAAGACGAGCGCTAGCAACAGACCGAAGTTGAGCAGGCCAAACCCGTGGAGGAGCGGGATCAGCGCGACCGCGACGAGACTCGCCAGATCGGCGATCACGCTGGCGCGTTTATGCCCGAGGCGATCCACGATCGTGCCGCCGAAGAACCCCGAGAGGATCAGCGGCAGGAGGCCGAAGGCGGCGGTGATCCCGGTCTTGGCCGCGCTGCCGGTCGTCGCCAGCACGAACCAGGGGAGCGCGAGTTGGGCCAGCGCATTGCCCTGCATCGAGATCGCGTTCGCGCCGAGGATCGCGTAGAACGGGAGGCGGTGCGCCGGGGTGGTTGGGACAACGTCGCGAGTTACGGGCACCATCGATACTCCTTTCTTCGCGGCTTCTCGCCCAAAAAAAGGGACAGCGAAGGAAGCCGCTCTCCCCACCGCCAAGGGAAAGGCTTCCTCCACCGTCCGCAGTATGTCCGGTGGCACCCGCGTCGATCGGCCTCGCCCGTCAGGGCACTGAGCGCCCCGCGAACTCTGAGCAGCCCGTTGCCAGGGCTGGAGTGCAGACACGCGGATTTGTTTGTTGACGCCGATTGTACCGTGGGGATCGGCTTGCGGCAACGGGGCCGTCGCTGACGACGCTAGCGGATGGTTTCGACCGCCCGCCAACTCGCTCACCGCTCTACGCACCTCTCTCTGGTATCCTACGCGCCATGACACGCTCACTGTGGCGACAGCGGAATTTCATGCTCCTCTGGAGCGGTCAACTGGCGTCCTGGTTGGGGACGGAGGTCTCGGGGATCGCCGTGCCACTGATCGTCCTCGCCCTGACCGGCTCGCCCGGCCAGGCGGGCGCGGTCGCCGGGATTCGCGGGCTGGTCTATGTCTGCTGGGCGATCCCGGCGGGCGTGGTGATCGACCGGTTCGACCGCAAGCGGGTGATGTTTGTCGCCAATCTCGGCAGCGGCCTGGCGCTGGCGAGTATCGCGCTGGCGCTGGCGCTCGATCGGCTCTCGATCCCGCTCCTCTTGGTCGCGAGCGCGATTGAAGGCTCGTTCTTCGTCTTCGCCAACCTTGGGCGCTTCGCCGCCTTCCCCAAAGTCGTCTCCAAGGAGCAACTCCCCGCCGCCGCCGCGCAATTCGGCACCGCAGACAACCTCGCGCAGCTCGGGGGACCGCCACTTGGAGGCTTCCTCTACCAGGCCGGTGGCGGCTTTCTCGCTTTCGCCCTTGACGCCTTTTCCTACGGCCTCAATGCGTTCTCCATCTTGCTGATCGATGCTCCATTGGGAACGACGGAGTCACAAGCGCGTACGGCGGTGCTCCGGGAGATCGGCGACGCACTCGGGTGGTTGTGGCGGCAATCGCTCCTGCGTTTCTTCACCCTCATCACGGCGGGCCGCACCCTCATCGCCTCCGGGCTCTATCTGCTGGTGGTGGTCGTCGCCAGGGAGCACGGCTCATCGTCGCTCGCGGTCGGCCTGATCTTCACCTTTGGCGCACTCGGCGGCCTCGGCAGTTCATTCGTGGCCGCCCGTATCCATCGTCACTTCACGATCGGGCAACTATTGCGCGGCACGACCTTGCTGAGCGTCGTGATCTTCGCTGGGTATGCGGTCGCGATCAACAACGCCCTGCTCGCGGCGATCACGGCGCTCTTCTACGCCGTGGACACGCTCTACATCGTGACCGTGTCCTCCTATTCCGCCGGGATCACGCCCGATACGTTGCGGGGGCGGGTGGTGAGTCTCACGCGACTTACCTCGCTGGGAGCACACTCGCTCGGCTTTTTCCTCACCGGCTTGATGCTGCAATACCTGGGCAGTGCGCGGACGATCGGGGTGCTCTCCTGTCTCCTGCTCGTCCTGTTCCTGGCGACTGCGGTGAACAAGAACCTAGCCCGAGTGGAGGCGAGCACATGAGGCACCCGGCTGTGCATTTCAAGTACAGTGTGCCTGGGTTGCCCTTCGCGGGCGGCGTGGCGCGATGGTCAGAGCATAATCGCTGGTGGCTGTCTCGTAGCCTTTACGGTCGTGGTAAGGGCGTTTCGTCGCCGTCCGACTCTTCTGTCGGTGTCGTCGGTGGCGGTGTGGCGCGCCCCGCTGTACGTTTTGCCGAGTGATCGCGGTTGTCGCGGGCCGTCTCCCCGTGCGAAACTGCACCGGGATACGCGATAGCGTCGGTGACGCTACATGGATGCAGAAGGGGAAAGATGACCGCGCAGGAGACGATGACGCCGGGACAGGGCGTGAATCCGGCATTGCTCAATTCGTTGAAATGGCGACTCGTCGGGCCGTTCCGTGGGGGACGTTGCGTCGCCGTTGCGGGGCATCCGACGGCGACGCAGACATTCTATATGGGGACGACCGGAGGCGGCGTCTGGAAGACGACCGACGGTGCCCTGAGTTGGCACAACATCTCCGATGGCTTCTTCAAGCGGGCCTCGGTCGGGGCGCTCGCCATTTCACAGTCCGACCCGAACGTGATCTACGTCGGGATGGGCGAGTCCACCATTCGCGGCAACGTCTCGCACGGCGACGGGGTTTACAAGTCGGTCGATGGTGGCGAGACCTGGACCCATTGTGGCTTGGCCGAGACCCGTAATATCGGCGAGGTGAAGATCCACCCGACCAATCCCGATCTCGTCTACGTCGCGGCGCTCGGCCACGCGCACGGGCCGAATGCCGAGCGCGGCGTCTACCGCTCCAAGGATGGTGGGCAAACCTGGGAGCAGGTGCTGAAGCGCGACGAGAACGCGGGTGCGGTCGATCTGTCGCTCGACCCGCACAACCCGCGCGTCATCTACGTCTCGCTCTGGGAGGCGCGGCGCGGCGCGCACTACATGGTCAGCGGCGGGCCGGGGAGCGGCCTGTTCAAGTCGACCGATGGCGGCGACACCTGGACCGAACTGACCCGCAACGAGGGGATGCCCGAGGGCGTGATCGGCAAGATCGGGATCGCCGTCTCGCCAGCACAGCGCGGGCGGGTCTGGGCGCAGATCGAGGCCGAGGAAGGCGGGTTGTTCCGCTCCGATGATGCCGGGAAGACCTGGGAACGGCTCTGCGAGGACCGCAATCTGCGCCAGCGCGCCTGGTACTACACGCACATCTTCGCCGATCCGCAAGATGCCGAGACGATTTGGGCGCTGAATGTCGAGTGCTGGAAATCGACCGATGGCGGCAAGACGTTCGAGCGCGTTGGGGTGCCGCACGGCGACAACCACGACCTCTGGATCGATCCACAGAACACGCAGCGGATCATCGAGGGGAACGACGGGGGCGCGATCGTCAGCTTCAACGGCGGGCTGCACTGGACGACCGTTTATAACCAGCCGACCTCCGAGATGTACCACACGATCGCCGATAACCAGCAGCCGTATCGTCTTTACGCCGCGCAGCAGGACAACACGACGATCACCGTGCCGAGCAAGTCGAATATCGGCGCGATCACCCACGGCGAGACCTACGCGATCGGCGGCGGCGAGAGTGGCTACATCGCCATCCGCCCGGACGATCCGAATATCGTTTTCGCAGGCTCATACCTGGGGATGATCACTCGCTACGACCATCGCACCGGGCAGGCGCGCAATATCAACGTCTGGCCGGAGTACACGCTCGGCGCGGGCGCGGAGGAGGCGAAGTACCGGTTCCAGTGGACCGCGCCGATCGTCCTCTCGCCGCACGACCCGAATACCCTCTACATCACCGGCAACCACGTCTTCCGCTCGCGGGATGAGGGGACCAGCTGGGAAGCGATCAGCCCCGATCTGTCGCGCGCCGACCCGAAGACCCTCGTCTCGTCCGGTGGCCCGATCACCCAGGACAATACCGGCGCGGAGTATTACGCCACGATTTTTGCGTTCGTGGAGTCGCGCGTGCAGCGCGACCTCTTCTGGGCCGGGTCGGACGACGGCCTGATCCACGTCTCGAAAGATGGCGGCACGACCTGGGACAACGTGACCCCGCCCGCCGACTTGCTGCCCGAGTGGGCGCTGATCTCGATCATCGAGGCGTCGCCGCACGACGCCGCGGTCGCCTATGTCGCCGCGACGCGCTACAAACACGACGACTTCGCGCCGTACCTGCTCAAGACGAGCGACTACGGCCAGACCTGGACCGCCATCGCTGACGGCCTGCCCGCCGACGTCTTCACGCGCGTCATCCGCGAGGATCCGGCGTGGCGCGGGCTCCTCTACGTCGGGACCGAGAATGCTGTCTGGTTCTCGCTCGATGCTGGCGCGAGCTGGCAGCCGCTCCAGGCGAATCTGCCGGTCGTGCCGATCCACGACCTGGAGGTGAAGGGGACCGATCTGATCGCCGGGACGCACGGGCGCTCGATCTGGATCCTCGATGACATCAGCCCGATCCACGAGATCGCGCGGCGCTTGGCCGATGAGACCGCGCGGGCGACCCTCTTCGATCCGCAGGCGGCGATCCTCTACCCGCCGCGCCCGGCGATCCGCTACGGCCAGGGGAACGATTTCGGCAGCACCGCGAAGGTCGGCACGAGCTACCTGATGAGCGGCTCGACGATGATCCCTTACCTGCAGCGCAAGGATGCGCTGGGCAACGACGATCCGCTGCGGCTCGACGCGGGCAATAACCCGCCCTACGGTGTCCTCGTCCATTACACCCTGCCGGAGGGGCACGATGGCAAGGTCACGCTGACCTTCCTCGACGCCGAGGGGAAAGAGATCAACACATTCCGCCCGAAGGGGACCGCCGAAGAAGAGAAAAAAGCCAAGGAGGCGGGCGACGACGACGCGCGTATCCCGGTCGCGGCGGGAGCGAATCGCTTCCTCTGGAATATGCGCTACACCTCGCCGAAGAAGCTGGTCGGCGATGTCTCCACGGCGATGTCCGGCGGTGTGCAGGGGCCGCAGGCGGCACCGGGCGACTACCGGGTGCGCCTGACGGTCGGCGACAAGACGGAGGAGCAGCCGTTCACGATCGTCCCCGACCCGCGCAGCAGCGCGACGCCGGAAGATTTCGCGGCGCAGTTTGCCTTGCAACAGGAGATTGGGGCGAAGCTCTCCGAGGCGCATAACGCGATCATCCAGTTGCGCCAGATCCGTGGCGAGGTCGAGCGCTGGGAGGAGCGGGCGAAGGACAAGCCCGAACTGGCGCGGATCCCCGAGACCGCGAAGGGTTTGAAGGACAAGCTGCAAAAGATCGAGGACGAGCTGATCCAGCATCGTGCCAAAGGGATGCAGGATACCCTCAACTACCCGATCAAGCTCAACGCTAAGTTGGTCTTCCTGGCCGGTGTCGTCGGCAGCGGCGATGGCCCGCCGACGCAGGGCGCGCGCGATGTCTTCACCGATCTCGCCACCCGCGTGGACAAGCAGCGCGCCGCGCTTGACGATGTCCTCTACGAAGATGTCGTCTCGTTCAACTCACTCGTCGCCAGCTTCCAACTCCCGGCGATCACACCGCCGGAGTAAAGGCCAGTAGCATGAAGGGGCGGGCAAGATTACTTGCCCGCCCCTTCGCGTTAACAAACTTCGACTGAATGCCCCCCTGTGGACCATAAATATCGGTCATATCTGGCCTATTCTTTTACCTGTCGCCAGAACGGCGCACGCTGGCGCTGTATGGTGAGGAGTGCGGGGTCGAACGGGGCCATTGTATAGCCGCGCGGTTGCGGCGGCTCACCGGAGAGACCGAGGGCGCGTTGGACAATCGGCAGCGCGTAGTAGCCGCGATAGGTGTGATCGACCAGGAGGGTGAAGAAGACCGGGTGTGTCGCCTCGACCGTCCGGAGGATGGCGTCCTGCTCATCGGCGCTCCGTGCTGGGAAATCCTGGTCGCCGCTGGCGAGATCGATCGCCTGCAACCCATCCAGGAAGGTGCGCCGCAGCGACGGGGTTTGCGCGAATGCCGCGGCGATCGTCGCCGGTACGCCGAGATCGCCCGCGCTGGGGAGGGTACCGTGCGCGGGGACAATTCGGCTCACCGCTGCGGTCAGGAGTGCGTGTTCTGCCCCCGTCAGGATCGTGGTCATGCGTCCCCCTTCGGCCCTGCGCCCAGGTTGGCCCGTTCGCGCAGGATGTAGTCGGCGGTACGCA
Organism: Thermomicrobiales bacterium; assembly: GCA_036563365.1. Lineage (GTDB taxonomy): Bacteria > Chloroflexota > Chloroflexia > Thermomicrobiales > CADCWN01 > CADCWN01. The sequence continues at coordinate 3,064 of DATCMP010000265.1, read as the reverse complement.
GCGCGAGGGCCTGGATGGTGGTGGTCGGATTGGTCCCCGCGCTGGTCACGAAGGTGCTGCCATCGACGATGAAAAGGTTCGGGACGCTGTGCGCCTGCCCCCAGCGATCGACGACCGCGCGGCTGGAGTCGTCGCCCATCCGACAGGTACCGAGGAGGTGCCAGCCGACTTTCTGCGCGGAGGCGTTGACGATCGTCTCGACAGCCCCGGATGCTTCGAGCGCTTCGGTCGCGCGGGCGACGCCGTGGTCGAGCATCGCCAAGCTGTTCTCGCTGAGGCGGTAGCGGACGAGCGGGGCGGGGATTCCGTGGGCATCGGTCAGGAGCGGATCGAGGACGACCTCGTTGCACGCCTCCGGCAAGTCCTCGCCGGTGACACCGATCACGCCGGTGCGACCGAAGCGACTGGCGAATGCCGCGTGGTGGTCGCGACCCCAGGGGACGCGATGCGCGGGGTTCACGCCGAGGGCGGTGCTGACCGGCCCGGACTGGCGCGAGATCTGCAACTGGTAACCACGCACGAAGCCACGGCGCTCGTCGGTCTCGTAGAACTCGTTGCTGAAGATGCAGGCGGCGCTCGGCCCCTTGTAGCTTTCGAGGTCTTCCGCGAAGACGCCCAAAACCCCCGCGATGGCGTGGTACATCAGGTTCTTGCCGACGACCCCGTTGTGGTTCGCCAGGCCGTCGGGGAAGTGGCGCGAGCGGGAATTGAGGAGGAGGCGCGGCGTGCCGACCCCGTTGCAAGCGACGATGACGATCGGCGCGGTCTGCTCCTGGAGTTGCCCCGTGGCATCGTAGTAGAGTGCCCCCTGCAACCGCCCGTGGCGATCGACCGTGATCTCGCGTACGCGGCAATTGGTACGGAGTTCGACGCCGAGACGGACGGCCAGCGGCCAGTAGGTCGCCTCGGCGCTCGAACTCGCCCCGATCGGGCAGCCGAGCGGGCAGGGGCCGCAGTTGTTGCAGGCGTGCCGACCGCCATACGGTGCCGAGATGATCGCGCTATCGGACGGCCACCAGTGCCAGCCGAGTCGATCGAAGCCCCGTGCGATCGTCTCGCCGAGCGGGCCGAGTGGGATCGGCGGCGTCTGGCGCGGCGAGCGCGGCGGGTGCGCCGGATCGCCATTAATCCCGGAGACGCCGATCATCCGGTCGTTGAGGTCGTAATACGGCTCCAACTCGTCGTAGGTCAGCGGCCAGTCGTCGCCCACACCATCGAGCGAGCGCACCCGGAAGTCGGAAGGGTGGAAGCGCGGGAAGTGGGCGCTCCAGTGCAGGGTGCTGCCGCCGACCGCATTAAACATCAGCGGGCTATAGGCCGAGCCGCTGACGTTGATCGGGTAGTCGGCGGGCAACTGGCGCACGTTGGGGTCGGGGTGGAAGTTCGTCAGCCGCCGATGCTCCCAATCGGGACCGTTGCCCGCCAAACTCTCCGGCGCGACCCAATCGCCCTGTTCGAGGCAGACGACGCGCAATCCCGCCGACGCCAGCCGCCAGGCGCTCGCCGCGCCGGACGCCCCCGCCCCGATGATCAGGACGTCGGGCTGGGACCAGTGTGGCGTTGCGGTGGCCTGATCGGTATGGCCCATCGCTCTTCTCTCCTTCGGGTATGATCCAGGGACAGCGGGTGACGGAATGGGTTGATTGCTCCACCTGTTGCTAATGCTTGTGGCGCGCATTATACCGACGCAAGTCGGATTGGTACAGGCGAGTTCGCGGGCGAGTAGCAGAATTGGCCCCCCTGAAAAGGTGGGCCGACCGAGGGATACGGGTGATGGTGTGAACGGGAGAGTGTAACGGGATGCTTAAGAAGTAACAGTGGGCTGTTTATTGGCCTGATTCGCCCACCAGGCGTCACGCGCCGCGCGCCATTCGTCGTATAGCAGGTCGTAGACGAGCATGGCCTGGTAGACGCCGCCCTTCACGTCGTGCCAGCGCAGGCGTCCGGCGGATTGATAACCTTGCTTCGCCAGCGCGGCAGAGGAGCGGGTGTTGGCCTCGAAGACAGTCGACATAATGGCGTAGAGGTGTAGCCGCTCGAAGCCGTATTCGAGCAGCAGATGTTTCGCTTCGGTGCCGAGGCCGCCGTTGCGGAAGGGCGCGGCGAGGTAGCTGCCGGTTTCGCCGGTGCGGTTGACCCAATCGAGATCACCGATCCCCATACTGCCGATCAACCGGTCATCCTCGCGCAGGCAGACGGCGAATTCAACGAAGGGTGGTGGGGCGACCTTATAGACGTCTTTCAGCCAGGACTCGTAGCCGAGCGGGCTCTGCGGCTGTCGCCCGCGATACATGAACGTGTCGGTTTCCTCGGCGTCGAAACGGGCCAGTGGTTCGGCATCCGTCATCTCTAATGCGCGCAGATAGACGCGCTCGCCAACCATGATCGGATTACGCATCGCCCACCCTCCACGGTGTATTGAGCGCTTCGTACAGCACCCGATCAACGCGACCGGTGGGCCGGGCGACGAAGCCGCGCAGCCGTGCGGCGCGTTGCAGCCCCAAATCTTCCGCCGCCGCGACCGTCGCCGTCTCATCGGCGGCGACGGTCAGCATCAGGTGCATCAGTTCGAGATCATCGCGCACCCAGGGGACGATCAGGCGCAGGGCCTCCGCGCGTAGGAGATCGGCGTCGTCGCGCCAGGGGGCCATCGCGAAGGTGAGCATGCCGCGTCGGCTCCCGCGAGAGGTGAGCGTGGCGCTGCCGACCGCCTCGTCATCGGTGACCCGCGCGATCAGGTAGTGGCGCGGCTTATTGTTGCCCCAGATGTCGGTGTGCGCCTCTTTCAACCATTCCTCGGCGCGCGTCGCGTTGATCGGGAAGGGGCTGGCGTACCAGGCGGCGGCGTTCTCCTTGTCGCTGGCGAGCATTGCCCGCAGATAGACCGTCTCCCCGGTCAGGTAGATCGCGCGCATCGGTCCCCTCCGCAGCGTGGGCCAGTCGTTCCTGACGCAAGCGTAGCCGGATAACCAACCGGTGACGCCGATCGAAAGGACAGCGATGGACGTGCCGATGGGACAATCGCGACGGTACACAAACGCGGGGTGGGGTGGCGATCATCGCC
>DATCMP010000264.1:0-2464 GCA_036563365.1 Thermomicrobiales bacterium | reverse complement strand
CAGCGCGACCCGCGCCGCCTAGCGTTTAACCGGCGTGGCCGTCGCCGTTCAGCGCCAGCCCGGCGCGGAGCTTCGTGTCCGCTTCCACGTTCTGCATCCGGTAGTAGTCCATCACCCCCAGGTGGCCGCCGCGGAACGCCTCGGCGATCGCCAGCGGGATCTGCGCCTCCGCCTTGACGACTTGCGCGCGCATCTCTTGCTCCGTCGCGACCGCCATCGCGCGCCGCTCCTCGGCGTTCGCCTGGGCGACCCGCTTGTTCGCCTCGGCCTGGTCGGTCTGGAGTTGCGCGCCGATGTTGCGCCCCACGTCGACGTCGGCGATGTCGATCGAGAGGATCTCGTAGGCGGTCCCGGCATCCAGCCCGCGCGAGAGGACCAGCTTGGAGATGGCGTCGGGGTTCTCCAGCACCGCCTTGTGGTCGCTCGCCGAGCCGATCGAGGAGACGGTCCCCTCGCCGACGCGGGCGATGATCGTCTCCTCGCCCGCGCCGCCGACCAGCCGCTCGATGTTGGCGCGCACCGTCACCCGCGCGACGGCGGTGAGCTGGATCCCGTCCTTGGCGACGGCGGAGACGCGCGGCGTCTCGATCACCTTCGGGTTGACGCTGACCTGCACCGCCTCCAGGACGTCGCGGCCGGCCAGGTCGATCGCGGTCGCCCGCCGCCAGGGGAGCTCGATGTTCGCGCGGTCCGCGGAGATCAACGCCGTGACGACGCGACCGACATCGCCGCCCGCCAGGTGGTGCGCCTCCATCTGGCCGATCTCCAGGTCCAGGCCGGCCTTCGTGGCGCTGATCAGGGGCCGCACGATCGCGGCGGGATTGACCTTGCGGAGCCGCATCCCGATCAGCGTGCCGATCCCGACGTGGACCCCGGAGAAGATTGCCGTGACCCAGAGGCCGAGCGGCACGAAGTAGAAGAAGAGCAGGACCAGGAGCACGAACGCCACGCCGACGATGGCCCCGAATGTTGGCAAGAACATGGGAGAACTCCTTTGTAAGCATCTCAATGAATACGTAAGCGGCTACTGGATGCGGGAAACGGCTAACGCACGGATGGGAGCGTGGATCTCATATGCTACAGCACCTCCTCATCGGGCTCATCTGGCATGATCTGACGGACGATGCGACGGTAGCCCTCATCACGAAGCACCTCGATCGTCGCGCCGCCAGCGATGACCTCGCCGCGGGTGATCACGTCGATTCGCTCGCCGCCGATCCGGGCGAAGCCACCGGGCCGCAGATCGGCGAGGGCCTCACCGCGCGCCCCCTCCAGCGAGGGAGCGGGGTCGGCGGCGAGGGCCGCATTCCCCGCCTGCAACACCAAGCCGCGCCGCAGCGCGGTCGCGGGGAGTAACCGGAGCAGCACGACCCCCCCGATCACGAAGATGAGCTTCGCCAGCAGGATCGCGGGGAACGCGCGTTCAACCGCTTCACCGCTCGGCAACGTACCGGCGGTGACCGAGAGGACGAGGGATCCGAGCAAGGCGACCCCGCCGAGCACCCCCGCGATCCCGAAGCCGGGCAGGGCCAGCACCTCAACCGCGACCAGGGCGAACCCCAGGGCCGCGAGCGCGACCCCCTCCCAGCCGGACAGCCCGACCGCGATGTGGCCCCAGAAGAAGAGGACGAGCGCGCCGAGCCCCAGCCCGGTGAGGATCCCCCCGTCGTCGGCGACGAGCGACCAGACGACCAGCAGCGCGCCCAGCCCGAAGAGGAACGCGCCCACCAGCCGCACGGTGACGAACTGCGCGAGGCGATCCGGCAGACTCGCCCCGGCCGCCGCAAAGCCAAAGGCACCGTACATCTCGTTCGCCGCCGCCGGGCGGGCGTTGCTCGCCAGCAGCACCCCGAGCAGGCTGCTGAGGACGCCGAGCCGCAACCCGGTCCGTGAGGGGCGACCAGCGCAAGAACGAGCGAACATCGCGGTACCTACCTTCCACGCCGAGCGCACCGACGTCCGAGTGAAGAATTCGCATCCCCGGGAATACACAAAAGGAGGCCAGTCTTTGACTGCCTCCACCGCGCCTGTGAATAATGGGGACGGGCGACCCCTGTTCAATTGTGAGCTATCGTCAGGCATCACACCATCATCGACGAGCTCACAGTAAATATAGCACATGCTGGGCCGGATGGGAAGATCCGTGGTTCTTCTCGAGGCGGCGACACCGGGCGTATCATCGCGCGAGGGGGCTCGGTGCCGGGTCGCCGCGGCGGCACCTTGACTGGTCACCGTTTCTGGCTATCCTTACGCGTAGCCCGCCTTGCTCGCGGAGATGCGCCAGCTGCGCGCGGAACTGCGGACTGGCCGGATTGCCGGGACGATATCCGCGACGGGGAGCAGCGTCCGGTCGGACGGTCAGGGCGGAACGAGTCCACCTCCTGCCGCGCGATAACGCCCCGGGCTACGCATTACGCCTGCCTCGCCTCGACGCGGGACTTCTGCGCCGCCCTCATGGCCAACT
>DATCMP010000263.1:0-2107 GCA_036563365.1 Thermomicrobiales bacterium | reverse complement strand
GCCAGCGCCTGCCGTGGCAAACGTTGACGACCGGCGAGCATTGGTACACGCATCTACCGTTCAACTGGGCGATCAAACATCAGGTTGTGGACATTCTCCAGCCGGACATCAACTGGTGCGGCGGGATGACGACTTGCCAGCGGATCGCCGCCGCCGCTGATGGTGCCGGGATCAGCGTGATGCTGCACGCCGGCGGCAATACCGCGTTCGGGCAGCATTTCTCCTATGCGACGCCCGCCGTCCCCTGGCTGGAATGTTTCGTCGCGACCCCGCCCGGCGTGCCGCTAGCGGAAGCGTGGACTCTGCCCGGACAGGCGCAGCCGCAAGATGGCTATCTGGTGCCGAGTGATGCCCCGGGCTTCTGCCTGGAAATCCCGGATTCGTGGCTGAGTCCCTTCTTTGGGTAGGGGGGAGGGATTGGCCTCTCCCCCGGCCCTTCCCCGCGTCGGGGGGGGGGCTCGTTAGGGAGCAGTGGCAGGCAGTATCGTCAGCGGTTTGTGCTGGTAACTCCCGTAATAATTGTGCTATCCCCAGGCTATACTGTCCCCCGCGCCAGCGGTGACGCTCGGGCGCGGCATCTCGCGAACGTTGCGGGGTGCGTATGCCGAGGGGAGGCGATGACGATCGATGGTCTATAACTTCAATGCGGGTCCGGCGATCCTGCCGCCCGCCGTGCTGGCCGAGGCGCAGGCCGAGTTGCGCGATTATCGCGGCACCGGGATGTCGCTGCTGGAGATGAGCCACCGTTCCGCCGAATACGAGGCGATCAATGCCGAGGCGCAGACGCGATTGCAGGCGTTGCTCGGCGTCGGCGACGACTATCAGGTGCTCTTCTTGCAGGGCGGTGCCAGCCTGCAATTCGCGATGATCCCGATGAACTTCCTGCCAGCGAACGCGGTCGCGGATTATTTGTTGACCGGTTCGTGGTCGGAGAAGGCGCTGGCCGAGGCCGCGACGCTGGGCGAGGTGCGTGTCGCGGCGAGTACGCGCGCCGGGGGCTACAAGACGGTGCCACGCCCGGCTGAGATCGGCCTTTCCGAGAAGCCCGCCTATGTGCATCTGACCTCGAACGAGACGATCCACGGGGTGCAGTGGCACGAGTGGCCCGACTGCGGCGACCGCCCGCTGATCGCCGATATGAGCAGCGACATCCTCTCGCGCCCGCTCGACGCGGGGCGCTTCGCGTTGCTCTATGCGGGCGCGCAGAAGAATCTCGGCCCTTCCGGCGCGACCGTCGTGGTCGCGCGCACTGAATTTCTCGACAGTGCGCCCGACACGATCCCGGCGATCCTCCGCTACGCGACTCATGCCAAGGCGAACTCGCTCTATAACACGCCGCCCTCGTTCGCCGTCTATCTCATCCTGCTGACGCTACGCTGGATCGAGGCCGAAGGCGGCCTCGTCGCGCTCGGCGAGCGAAATTCGCAGAAGGCGCAAACGCTGTACAATGCGATCGATCGGAGCGCCGGATTTTACCTGGGCCACGCCGCGCCGGAGAGCCGTTCGCTGATGAATGTCACCTTCCGCCTGGCAAATGAAGCCGATGAGAAGGCGTTCCTGGCTGAAGCGACCGCCGCCGGATTTGTGGGCCTGGCCGGACATCGCTCGGTCGGTGGTGTTCGCGCGTCGATCTATAACGCGATGACCCAGGAGGGTGCTGACGCACTCGCCGATTTCATGGGGGACTTTGCCCAGCGCCGGGGATAATGGGTGGGCTGGGGTGCGTTGAAAGAACGAAACAGGAGTTACGGAGACACAGAGGGGGCAGGACGCAACGTTTCTGGCGAATTTGCGATTTTCAGATTACGAATATCGAATCGACCAAATTCGTTCCCCCGTCGCTCTCCGAGTCTCTGTGTCTCCTGTTCAATCCCGTCTATCGCCCCTTAACCCGTCTGTCGCCCCTTAAAAGGAGGTGGAGCCGATGAGCAATGGACACGCAGTCGAGCCGCGATCGTACTGGCACGTGACAGCACCGCCACCGGTACCGAGCGATCCTCTGCCCGATGCCGCCGATGTGGTGGTGATCGGTGGTGGTTTGCTCGGGAGTTGGACGGCATACTGGTTGGCGCGAAGCGGGGCATCGGTGACGCTGATCGAGCGCACG
>DATCMP010000257.1:0-2878 GCA_036563365.1 Thermomicrobiales bacterium | reverse complement strand
AAGCGCGCGTCGAGCGGGCCTTCGCCAAAAACCATCTCGGGGCCGAGGGTCGCGGCGGCCCGGGCCTTCAATGCCTCCCACTGTGCCGTTCTCTCGGCGAGTGTCGCTGGTGTCATCGCTGCTCCTCCGCTGTCGCCGTGCCGGAACCTCATGGGCGACAGGATGACGATTGTTTTTCGTCATTTGTCCCAACTAAGGTCAGGAAAATGGCTTTGGCCCTATAAAAGCACGGAATGTGCCAGCGCGGGAATCCCTGGCATATCCCCTGCGTAGTTCGCGGGGGAACGGCTCGCGCGTGGCGTGGGCGGGTGTTCGTGGCGATGCAGCGAGCGTTGAGGGACGATAGCCGTGGAGGGCATGATGAGCGCGAACGACGAGCGGGACGAGCAGCGCGGCGACATGGCCGGACGTTTGCCGAGCTTGGAAGAGCAGACGCCCGGCCTGGACACCGAGCAGGTGCGGCGGACCGATGCGGATGCCGAGGCATTTTTCGGCGGTGACGGCGATGCCAGCGACGGGAGCGCCGTTGTTGAAGGCACCGGCGAGTCCGAGGATCTGGACGAGTTCGCGCGCGCGGCGGGTCGCGGCGAGGGCGCTGACGAAGGAGTACCCCCCGGCGGGGATTTACGCACCGTCTACCAGAACGAGCGGGAGCCGGGCGCGGCGACGCCGGGTAATCAGCGCAGCTGACGCCGGGCGCGGCGTTGGCGACGGTAACCCGAACGGGAATCTATGATGGTGCCGCTCGCCCCGACCGGGATGAGCGGCACCGTTGCGTGGGGCGGGATCACGCCCCGAGCGGGGCGAGCGGCGGCCCCTCTCCCGCCGCGTTGAGGGCGCGCTTCCTGTGTTGGCGGGATCGCCCTTGCTCGACTGCATTGTGACGAGCGGGCTGCTGCCCGCGCGGTTCGGGCGGCGAACGTTGCCGGGCGTGACGTGCCGGTATGTCGCGGCGGTGATCTTCCTGCGGAGCCGGGGCTATTTCCCGGTGGGGGGGCGGCGATGGTGTTGCTGGCGATGGGGCTCCGGCTGTGGCAAGGGGCGTGGCGCGTCCCGGTACGCGTGTGACCGCGGCGGTGCCGCGCCCGCTGGCCGAGGCGCTACGAACGGGCGCGTTGGTGGCGGGTACGCCGCTGCCGATCGCGGTGCGGAAGTACGACGGGCGGCACCGCTTCGTGGTGGAGACGGTGACGCTGGCGACGACACCGACGATGCTGGTGGCGCGCGGCGAGGCGGGGCGGCGATTCATCACCGCGGGCGGCACGGCGCATTTGCCGACGGTGACGCTCGAATATTTCCCGGCGGGACGCTGGTACAACGTGCTGAGTTACTTCGAGCCGACGACCGGGGCGCTCGAACGACACTTCTGTAATATCATCGCTCCCGCCATGTGGGATGGCGCAACCCTCTCGTACATCGATCTCGATCTCGATCTCGTGGTGTCGCCCACGGGGGTGGTGACGGTCGAGGATGTGGGCGATTTCCGGCGCAACGCGCGCCGCTGGCGCTATCCGGCGGCGGTGCGCCGGGGGGCGCTCGCCGCGCTGCGCGAGGTGCGCGACCTAGCCGCGCGCGGGGTGCCGCCGTTCACCGCCGAACCGCTGGCGGTCGCGGCGGCGCGGGTGCTGGCGGGTGGGCCGGGGATAATGACGAATGACGAGTGACGAGTGACGAACATTGTGCGGTTCATCCGTATGACGAATGCGGGACGGTAACGGGGGAAACGGAGACGGGGGGGGGGGAAGTACGAACGACGGAGTCCCGATGAACGGGATCGGGATGCGAAGTACGAACCGGTGCCCGGCGATTCCCCCTGCACAGGGGGTCTGCCGCTGGTAGCGCCGTAGTTCCTGCGGATGCCCTTGCCTGGCGACCGCTGTACCCCCAGAATTGGGGGGCGGGGGGCGACTGAATTTACGAAAGAAGGGTTGCATGGGGCTGTTGGATCGGCTGGCTGGCGGACAGAGCGATTTCGATGCGCGGCGGGCGGCGGTCGCGGGGGCGGCGGGGGCGGGGGCGTATCTGGCGGAGATGGCGGTCGATCTGCCGCTGCTCGATTGCCCGACCGATGATCTGCTGCTGCTGGGCGGGCTGGTCACGCGTGATCGGCGGATCTGGCCGCTCCTCGGTGGGGTGCTGCATTTCACCAACGGGATGGCGCTGGCGCAGGTCTATGCGTTGGTCGAGCATCGCTTGCCGGGGCCGCCCTGGGCGCGCGGGGTGCTGTTCACGCTGATCGAGAACACACTCTTGTGGGCGATCGTGCCGCTGTTCGACCGCTATCACCCGGCGATCCGCGAGGGGAAGCTGCCGAAGATGAATCGCCCGGTGCCGTTCTTGCAGCAGGTCTTGCGACATATCGCCTATGGGGCGGTGCTGGGGGCGGTGTACGGGAGGAAGTAGTCAGTAGCCAGCGGTCAGTAGCCAGTGGGGTGTTGATAGTGAACGCTCGTCGGACAGACTGCGGTTCGCTACCAGCCAGCAACTGACTACTGACCGCTGGCTACTGACTACTGGCCTGGAGGTGGTATGCCGAGCGCGCGGGATGAGCGGTTGGCGGCGTTGCGGGGGCGCGCCGAGGGGCTGTTGCGGGCGAGGGGGGGTGGGGCGGGGGCTTGGGCGCGGGCGGAGCGGATCTATGGGCTGGCGCGGCTGGTGGCTCGGCAGGAGGAGGCGGATCGCTTCGTGGTCGGGGTGGCGGCGCTGCTCTTCCAGTTGCCGGAGGGGGCGCGAGAGCGGGAGTTGGCGTGGCTCGATCTGCCGGACGAGGCGGCGCTGGCCGTGCGCGAGGCGCTGGTGGGGGTGCTCGGCGGGGTGACGCGGGGCGCGTCGTTGGAGGCCCGGGTGCTCTGGGATGCGGCGCGACTCGACCAACTCG
>DATCMP010000256.1:0-3765 GCA_036563365.1 Thermomicrobiales bacterium | reverse complement strand
GCCAGCGCGCGGCGCGGCGGGACCGCGCCCGGCAACGCCGCCACGCCCTCGGCGGCTCCGGCGCGCACACCCACCGCCCCATTCGCCGACGTATCGCGCGGGCCGCGCAATGGCGATGAGCATGCCAACCGACCCACTAGTGGCCCTTACGCTCCCGGTCGTTGTCAGGGGACCACTATCGCGAGCGCCGGTGTCGCCGGTCAGCGCGTGGCATCCCTGGCCCGATATCCTCGGGTGCTGGTCGTTCGGGTGGCCGCCACGCGCTCGGGCGCAGCAACTGCCGCATCATGTGCCAGACCCAACGCAAGAACATCATCGCGACCCCGCTGCTGGACATTGCCCCGCTTGCTGGTAGTCAGAGGCGGGCGACGCTATCCGCCACCTAGATTCACCGCTTGTCTCACTATTGGCGCACGTCGCCGCCCTCGTCCAGCTTCAGCCAGCCGTGCCGGAGTGCGTGCATCACCGCCTGGGTGCGGTCATTGACCGCCAGCTTGCGCAGGACCGACGTCATGTGGTTCTTGACCGTCTGGTCGCTGATCCCGAGCGTGCGCCCGATCTCCTTGTTCGCCTGGCCGCTCGCGGCGACTTCCAGAACCCTTAGTTCGCGCGGCGTGAGCGGAGAGAAGATCTCCGGATCGGCGTCTTCCACAGTGGCGATGTCGCGGAATTGGCCGAGCAACCGTGTGGCGACCCCCGGGTACTCGCCGACACGATCATTGATCGGGTACTCGCCGCGCGCGACCCGCCCGATCGCCGCCAGCAATTCCGACCCGCTCCCGTCCTTGGTCAGGAAGGCGGCCGCGCCCGCGCGCACCGCATCCAGGATGCGCCCCTCGTCCATGTGCAGCGTGAGCATGATGACGCGGATCTGCGGATAGAGGCGATGCAGGCGGCGCGCCAGCTCCAGGCCATCGGTGCCCGGCAGGTTGATGTCGCACAGGACGATATCCGGCAAGGCCCGCTCGACCAACGGGAGCGCCGCCTCGGCCGTCCCCGCCTCGCCGACCAGGTGCAGCCGGGGATCCGTCGACAGGACATGCTGCAACCCCTGCCGGAACAGCGGGTGGTCGTCCACCACCAGGATCCGCGTCGTCGCCATCATGCCTGCCCCCGTGCTTACCGTGCTATTATCCGCCTGTCGCCGGTGCCCTAACACCAGTGACGTTACTGGCGGCCTGGCCCGTTCAGGCCGCCAGTTTTCCCTCAGCATCCTCGTCGCCGAATAAGAGCCAGCGAGGATCAATGTCGAGTGCCGCTGCTAACTTACGGGCAGTGCTCGGGCGTGTTGGCCCAGATCGGCCATTCTCCATCCGTGAGATCGTTGCTTCAGTCACCGAGGCTGCTTCAGCAAGATCCTCCTGAGTCATTAGCTTCTGTTCACGAGCATACTTTAACCGAGCGCCAATACTCTCCATAGCATCCTCCTTACGGGAATATTATAAGTTTAAGTCTACCTCTTTACAAGATAGTTATATTTAAGTTATAATAAGGTAGTAGCGAAATGAGGCTACACGCGATGAAGCCCCCGACGCGACTGCCCTGGTAAGCAAACGTCGGAGGCCCCAAGCGGGCGTTACGCCCAGAAGGATTCTACCATGTTGAGGTACGCAGTGAGCCCCGATTCGGTTGCACTCCCGAAGAGTGTGGCTGTCCACAGCGCCGCCGAGCTGGCCTACGCCGACTGTGACGAGACCACGGGCATCGTCCGGTTCACCGCCCCGAGCGGCCACAAGCCGAGCGCGTCAACACGGTCGCCCTCGACACCACCACCGGCGCGATCATCTGCGACTGCAAGGCCGCCGAGTTCGGGCGCGTCTGCTGGCATCAGGATCACGTTGCAGCCGCGTGGCGGCAGACCCCCGCGATGCGCGCGTGCCGGTTCCTCTCCCCGATCGCCTTGCTGAACCAGGGGCACAAGGCCGCCGCGATGGTCGCCACCTACCGGGCGCGCTGCGGTCGGCCCTTGCAGGATGATGTGCTCACACTGGTGGCGAGCCGGAGCGAGTGGCGACGACGGGTGGCGCAAGCCGCCGCCCTCGCCCCGACCCTCATTCAAGATGCACGAGGGGGGGATCGCCGCCTCGCGGCCTGACCCCTCTTGCAAGTTGCACGCAATTAACTACGTAGTCTTTGCGTGCAACTTGCAAGACCCCCCACCGCGATGACCCCTCATTCAAGATGCACGAGGGGGCGACATACCCCTTTTGCCCAGCATATACGCCAAAAGGAGCTATCACCATGACGATCAATGAGATCATGGCCGCCCTCGTCGCCGAGCTGACCGCCGATGGCGTACCCGCACCGCTGCAGCAGTCGTTCACCCTCGCGGCCGTCTGGCAGGACCTGGCCCGCCTGGCCGGTGAGCCATTGCCCGTCGAGGCGGCCGCCGTCGTGGAGGACACGCTCGGCCTGACGATCGAGCCGGTGCTGCTGCCGCCGTTCACGCGCGGTGCGGCCGCCTGGTTGCTCGCCGACTAGACGCGCTGAGCGGGGCGCTACAGCGTGGTAGCGCCCTCCCCTGCCCATTGATTGCCCTGACCCGACTCCCTGAACGCTGTATGCCACATAGGAGCGCCACCGATGCAACTGCTCGACATCAAGCATCGCGAGATCGCCTGCACCCTGACCCCCGAGGATGCCCTCGCCGTCGCCGCCGCCTTCCGCGAGGTGATCAGCCACGATCTCGCCCAGCACGGCGATCATGTCCTCTGTGCCGTGTATGCCAGCCTCTTCGAGTCCGCCGCCCTCGCGGCCGCCGCGCACTCCTACGCCGACCTGCCCGAGGACTGGGGGATCGACAAGGTACGCGCCGACCTGTCGCCGCTCGTGCTGGATCGGGGGTAACGGATGAAGCTTGTAGCGATCAACAAAGGCGGGATCGTGTTGGAACTCGACGCCACGGATTGTCTGAGCCTGGCCGATGCGTGTAAGCACGCCCTCGCCTACGATATGCCCGGCGACCACGATCTCATCGCGGCGCACCGGACGGCGCTGCGACTCGGCGCGGTTGTCGCCGCCTACGACACGGCGACGGATGTGGCGACCCCCGAGGCTGAACTCCTCGCCCACGCGCGCACGGTGTGGGGGCCGATCGACAGCAGCGTACCGGGGCGTGTCAAGGCACCGGAACCGCAGTAGGGCAGGAAGCGGGGGCGGGCACAGCGCCCGCCCCCGCTGGCGTCTGTGCGCGGATTTTCGGGAGCAGTCGTGGTCGGTGCTAGCCCTCCAGGTGCAGCGGCTGACCGGTTTCCAGCAAGCTCTTGAGGCTGGAAGCGATCTGCGTCCAGGCGGAGGCGAGGCCCTGCGACGCGATCGTGTTCGCCGGATCGATACCGCTGTGCTGGATGGTCAGCTTACAGGAGTCGCCGAGCGGCTCGATCAGCCAGGTGACCGTCGTGGTCGGGATGTCGGCGAAGACCGCACGCCACGTCTGCACCAGGCGGCGCGGCGGATCGATCGCCAAGATCTCGCCCTCGATCGCTTTGCCGTGCTCGTTGGTGTAGGTGTAGGACGAGCCGACCTGCCAGTCCGACGCGATGCGGCTGCCGAAGACGTACTGCTGGGTCATGTCGGGGTCGGTCACCGCCTGCCAGAGGCGCTCGGGCGTGGTGCGGATGTAGATCTCGTAGACGTGCGTGGGCGCTTGGTCCATCGGGTCCTCCTCGAGCAACGCTTTCAAGCCGGTCAGGGTCTGGGTCCAGGGGCGGGCGAACTTGCCGACCCAGCGATCGTAGAGCTGCTGGATCGGCACCGGGTTGAGGT
>DATCMP010000242.1:0-25538 GCA_036563365.1 Thermomicrobiales bacterium | reverse complement strand
CGGCGAGGAAGCCCCCCAGCAGGAGGCTGAGGGCCAGCGCCACCGACCCGGCCCAGTGGCTGTCGCGGGCGTGCTCGCTCGCGTCGGTGAACTGCAGCTGGGCGCTCGCCCAGGCGTTGAGCAGGAGCGGCACCGCCGCGGCCAGCGCGAGTGCCAGGCGGGGGCGGCTGACCCGCCCCGCCCCCGCCGACGGCCACAGCGCGCGCGGGTCCGGATACGCGGCGAGGATGAGCGCGCCGACGAGCGCGGCCGGGGTCAGCATACTGGGGTGGAACGGGTAGACGCAGACGAGGGCCAGGAGGCCGATCGCCAGGAGCGCGAACCGCGCCACGAGCGGCGCACTCCGCGGGCGCGGGAGCAGCGCGAGCAGGCTGCCGCCGATCAGCAGGCCGATCAGGGCCGCGATGTCGGCGTGGTGCCAGCGGTGCAACTCGGGGGTGTAGTCGGGCGGTGCCGGGGTGATGAACGCCCAGGGGGCGAGCAAGTAGGGCGTCACCACGGCCAGGAGGAAGAGGACGAGTAGGGTAGCCACGATTCGGAAGATGATAGCCCGCCAATCGCGGTGGCCCGTTCGGGTTGCGCCCATCTGAGTGCCTGCGGCGCCGGTCGATGCGATGTTCACGTCGGTACTCCTTTCCAATGCAGGATAGTGCCTTGCCCTTGAATCATTCAGCCGCCCGCCGGGCGGCGCACGATCGGGATCGCCTGGCCCCGGCGGGCGGCCTCGATCTGGGCTCGGGGGCGCAGTCGGCGCGCGCCGCTCAGGAACGAGCGCGTCTTTTGCAGCGTCGAACGCCCCAGGCTCCAGTCGCCGACGCTGCGCTCGACGCGGAAGCTGGCCTCCCCTGCCCCCACCGCGACCTCGCCCGCGAAGACGGCGTGCTCCTGGCTCGCGAACTCGCCGCCCTGGGTGTGCAGGGTGTGGAAGGTCAGGCAGGCGGGACCGTCGTTGATCGGCGCGGGGAGACCGGTCGGCAGCGCCAGGCGGAAGCCGTCCGGGGTGGGCGTCGCCCCCTCCGTACGGAGCGGCAGCGGGAAGCCGTCCGTGCCGATCACTGTCAGGACCGGCTCGTGGAGGCGGGCGAGCGCCTCGGCGGCGCGCGGGTGCCAGTCGGCTGCGGCCTCCTGCCACGGTGGTAAGGGCCTCCCGGTCGGCGGCGGGTCGGACGGCGGTGCCAGGGTCCCCTCCGGGGCCGCCCAGCGCCGCGGTGCCCGGTCGAGATGCCCGTCGGGCCACCAGGTTATTCGCAGCGGAGTGACCGCGATCCAGATGCGCGCGAGGTACCAGCCCTGCCGACGCATGAGGAACCAGGGCGTGCCGCGATAGGCGGACGGCACCTTCACCATGGAGAGGGCGAGGTAGCGGTCGGTGTTGGCCTGCAAATCGGCGTCGCGCACGGTCGCCAGCCCCTGGATCAGCACGACCGGCGGGTTGGGCCGCCCCGAGCCGGCCGGATCGGAGAAGAGGAGGGCGACGCGCGGGTCGCGCCGCGCCCGCTCGGCCTTGGCGGGGTAGCTCAGACCCGTGGAGGTGTCGATCGTGTGCCCATCCGCGCCCATGTACGGGGTGACCGGGTAAGTCAGCGGCGCACCACGCTTCGTGAGGGTGGCGAACTCGCAAACGAGCGCTCGCTCGAGGATCGGCAGGACCTCCTCCGGCCAGTTGCCCGCGCGCTCGAGTGGTGCGGCTGTGCCGATCGGGCTGGGTCGAACTCTCCCGGTGGTGTCGTGTGTCGCGGTCATCGTGTCCTCCTTGTACATTCTTGGCGGTTGTGGTCCCGTTCCCATGTCCTTCCTGCACCGTAGTGTGCGCCCTGAGGTGAACCGGCGACAGCCACAGCACTCCCCGCCGACCCCCACAGTCGGGTGTGGGGGCGAACCCGTCGCGGGCGTGGATGGTAGAATGGGGGGCGGATCGGGAGCTTCGCGTGGGCGGGCGATGCGGAGGGAGGGCACGGGCGATGGCGGTGCAGCACGATTCCCCGTTCGGCGTACAGCTGCGGGGCTTGCGCGAGGCCGCCGGGTTGACGCAGGAGGAATTGGCCGAGCGGGCGGGGCTGACGGCGAAGGGGATCAGCGCGTTGGAGCGGGGCGAGCGACGGCACCCTTACCCGCACACCGTGCGCGCGCTGGCGGACGCGCTCGGTCTGGAAGGGTCGGCGCGCACCGCCCTGCTCACCGCCGCCCCGAGGCGCGCGGGGATGGCCTTCACCGCGCTGCCCGCGCCGGTATCCGACGTGATGGCGCTGCCCGCGGCGAAGGTGCCGGTTCCCCCTACGCCGCTACTCGGCCGGGAGGATGATCTCACCGCGGTGCGCGATCTGTTGCTGCGCGCGGGCGCGCGCCTGGTAACCCTTGTCGGCCCCGGCGGCGTCGGCAAGACCCGCCTCGCCGCACAAATCGCGGCGGACCTCGGCGGCGACTTCGCGGACGGCGTTTGTTTCGTGTCCCTGGCCCCGCTCACCGATCCCGAGTTGGTCATGCCCGCGATCGCTGCGGCGCTGGGGGTGCGCGAGGGTGCCGGGCGCCCGCCGCGTGATGCGCTGGCGGGTGCCTTGCGGGGGAAAATGCCCCTGCTCATCCTCGACAATTGCGAGCATCTGCTCGCCGCGGCCCCGGAGATCGCGGCCCTCCTCGCCGCCTGCCCGCAGCTGACGATCCTGGCGACGAGCCGGGCGGCGCTGCGCGTGCGCGGCGAGCGGGAATGGGTGGTGGCGCCGCTCGCCCTCCCACCCGACGGGAGCACGCCGACCCTCGCTATGGTCGCGGCGACGCCGGCGGCCCGGCTCTTCCTGGAGCGTGCGCGCGCCGTCGCGCCCGGTTTCGCGCTGACGCCGACGAATGCGGCCACCATCGCGGCGCTCTGCCGTCGCCTCGACGGGTTGCCGCTCGCCCTCGAACTCGCGGCCACCTGGGCGAGGCTGCTGGCGCCGGAGGAGTTGCTGGCGCGGCTCGACCGTTCGCTGCCCCTGCTGGCGGGCGGCGCGCGCGATCTGCCGACGCGACAGCGGACGCTGCGCGACACGATCGCCTGGAGCCATGACCTGCTCGACGCGGACGAACGCGCCCTCTTCCGACGGCTGGCGGTCTTCCTGGGCGGTTGGTCGCTCGACGCCGCCGCGGCCGTCGCCCTGGCCGGGGATCCCTCCGACGCGGTCGACCCGCTCCGCGCGCTGACGGGCCTCGCGGCGCTCGCCGATCATAGCCTCATCTTCCGGGCGGTGGACCCGGCGGGCCTCGCGCTCGGATCCGCCGGACCGAACGGCGGGTCCCGCTTCGGGATGCTGGAGACGATCCGCGCCTACGGCCTGGAGCAGCTGGAGGACGCGGGCGAGGAGGCGGCGACCCGCGAGCGCCACGCGGCCCACTTCCTCGCCTTGGCCGAAGCGGCGGGTGCGGGGCTGAACGGACCGGGGCAGGCGGCCTGGCTCGGCCAGCTCGACCCCGAACACGACAATCTGCGGGCGGCGCTCGACTGGTTCCTCGCGCGCGGTGAGGTTGAGCGTGCCGCGCGCCTCGCTACCGGCGTTACCTGGTTCTGGTATATCCGCGGACATATGACTGAAGGGCGACGCTGGCTCGATCGCGCGCTGGCAGCGGATGTTGCGATCCCCCTCGCGGTGCGGGCGGGGGCGCTGGCCGCGGCGGCCCTGCTCGCCCATCAGCAGGGGGACTATGCCGAGGGTGCCGCGCGCTGCGCCGAGGGCGAAGTGATCGCGCGCGCCGCCGGTGAGCACCGCGAGCTGGCACAGCTTTTAACGGTCCATTCGGTTGTGGCGGGCGGCCAGGGTGATCTGGTGCGGGCGGCGGCCTACGCCGAGGAGGCGGCGCGGCTGACTCGGGAGTTGGGGGACGACCGTGGCACCGGGCTCACCCTGGTCAACGCCGGGCTGGTCGCCGCGACCGCAGGGGATAGCACCCACGCCGATACAGTCCTCGCCCGGGCGGAAGCGCTCCTGCGCCGCGTCGGCGCGCCGTGGGACCTCGCTTACGCCCTCAACGTGCGCGCCCTGCTCGCACAGCTCGGCGGCGACGCTGCCGGGACGGTCGGGCTGCTACGCGAGAGTATCGCCCTCTCGCGGTCGATCGGCGACACCGCCGACCTCTATTTCGGCTTCGTCGGCCTCGCCGGGGCGCTGGCGACCCTGGGGCGCGGTCGCCCCGCCGCCCGGCTCTTCGGCGCGGCCGAGGCGCTGCGCGAATGGACCGGCGTGGCGATGCCGAGCGCGGCGAGCCGCGCCGCCTACGAGCAGCAGCTGGCGGCGTTGCGCGCGCAACTCGACGCGGCGACGCTGGCCGACGAGTGGGCGGCGGGCCGGGCCATGCCGCTCGATGCGGCGATCGCCGAGGCGCTGGGCGAGAGTTCATAACGGTACATTGCGGGCTGGATCGTTATGAGGCAAAGGGGTTGAGGCCGTGATGCTACCAGAGATACCCCGCAGTAACGCCGACGGATGACCCGCGGCGCGACATCCACGATCGCGACACCAACTTCCCGCCGACCTGCGACGCCGTGTTCGCGGCCGAGGGCATCAAGGTTGTCCGCACCCTCTATCGGCACTAACCGCGAACGCCTACACCGATGTTGGGTGCGTTCGGTGCGCCCAGAGGGCAAATCGCGCCGAGCGCCACATCGCGACGATCCTATCGCCCGCCATGAGCGCCGTACACGTTTTCGCGCTAGAATCGCGCCATCGTCTTGTGGTGCGCGATGCCGACTGCGTGTCACATCCGCGTCACATCTATCGCGTCACATCTATGAGGGAGAAAGGAAGAGCCGATGGCCGAGGCACCGATCGTTGGCACAGCGCCGAGTACCGTGACGAATCCGCCGCGACAATGGGGGCCGGACGCGCCGCCGAATAGCTATCCGGACCCCGATGTCCTGGCCTTGAGCCCGGAGTTCCGCCGCCTGACCGTCGGCAACACGCCGATCCAGCGGCTCTGGACCGGTTCGCTCTGGGCGGAGGGTCCGGCCTGGAGCGGGCAGGGACGCTATCTGGTCTTCAGCGATGTCGGCGGCGACGTGCAATATCGCTGGACGCAAGACGATGGGCGCGTGACGGTCTATCGGGCACCGTCGCGCAACAGCAACGGCAACTCGTTCGACTACATAGGGCGGCAGATTTCCTGCGAGCATTTCACCCGGCGGGTGGTGCGTTGGGAACACGGTGGCTCGCTCACCGTCCTCGCGGAGAGCTATGACGGGAAACGGCTCAACTCGCCGAACGATTTGATCCCGCACCCCGATGGCAGCGTCTGGTTCACCGACCCGCACTACGGCAATTCCCTCTACGAAGGGCAGCCGGATGCGGGGGGGGAACTCGATCCGCGGGTCGGCGCGCCGGATGCGGGCGATCAGGCGCAAACCTTGCCGAATGCCGTCTACCGGATCGCGCCGGATGGGCGGATCACCAAGCTCACCGACGAAGTTGCGTATCCCAATGGTCTGGCCTTCTCCCCCGATCGCCGACTGCTCTATGTCGCGGATACCGGCCCGGGGCCGCGCGACATCAAGGTCTTCGATGTCGCTGACAATGGTACGTTGTCGAATGGGCGTCTCTTCACCGACATGATCGTCGATGGGATCAAGTGCGGGCCGGATGGCCTGCGCGTCGATGTCTATGGCAATGTTTGGTGTGCCAGCAATGCCGGGAGCGCCGCGCTCGGCTACAGCGGTGTGCTCGTCTTCAATCCGGCGGGGGAACTGATCGGGCGGATACGTTTGCCGGAAGCCTGCGCCAATGTCTGCTTTGGTGGCCCGAAACGCAACCGCCTGTTTATGACCGGGAGTCAATCGCTCTACGCCTTCTACGTGAACACGCAAGGCGCGACACCGGGCTGAGCCCGTAAGAAGCGACGGCATTGCTGTACCGGTAAGTGAGAAGGGGGGTGCGAGGTGACGCTCGTGCCCCCCTCAGCCTCGCAGAGATGGCATCGATGCTCTGCTGCGTGCCTGTTCAGGTGATCGTGTTGATCGCCCGCGCGGCGAGGACGGCGATCACGATCAACGAGATCAGCGCTTGCGCCATCATCAGCACCTTCATCTGGCGCGAGAGGACGAGCGTATCGGTGGGGCTGAAGGCGGTGGAGGTGTTAAACGCGAGGAAGAGGTAATCGAGGAAGCCGGGCGACCAACCCTCCACGATCCCGTCGTCGTCTTGTTGTTGCTGCGGGAAAGAGAAGTCCTGGCTGGCGTGTTTGCCGGGGTGCCGCTGGGCCGGTCCGCCGGCGTCGAGGTTCC
Source organism: Thermomicrobiales bacterium (assembly GCA_036563365.1). Classification (GTDB taxonomy): domain Bacteria; phylum Chloroflexota; class Chloroflexia; order Thermomicrobiales; family CADCWN01; genus CADCWN01. The sequence continues at coordinate 19,294 of DATCMP010000242.1, read as the reverse complement.
AATACCAGAGCGCGAATACCACGATATTCGCGCCCCAGACGAGCGCCGCGTCGCGCAAGAGGGGCAGCGCTTGCTCGGTTTTCTCGCCGAGGCGGTACAGGAGGAGGGCCGCGCTGGAGGCGACCGCGAGGGTGAGGATACCGTTCAGCGCGAGCCCGACAGCATGGGTCCATCGGTGCATGCCGCGCAGCCGTAGCACCCACAATGGAATCAGCAGTGTCGCGATGATTGCCAGGATCCCCCAGCGCGGCCCCACGGTAAAACGCGACGAGAGGAAGAAATAGCTCCCGCCCACCAACACGATCGCGACCGTTGCGGGCCAACGCGCCACCCCGACCGCGTTATCGATCGCCGTTTCCCCAGCCGCCAGACCCGTGCGCGCCATCGTTATCCTGCTCATGCCGGTGTGTTGAACGGTCTGTGTTGCTCGACGCCGGTACCGCGGCCAATAGTCGTCGTGTGTGATCGTTTGGTGACTGCGCGGCGGCGTTGTTGCCCACCGACGGCGAGAATCGCGGCGGTGATTCCGGATGGTGCGGCCAACGGTACAGGGTTGGTACGGGCCGCCGATGCCCGATCGGGCGAACGACTGATATGAAGAGGGCGGTGGGCCGCCCGACAGTGAACGCTGCCGGGCGGCATCGGCCGGTAATTTAGCGACTGAGCGAAGGGGTGATGGCCTCGCGCCAGATGGCGGGCTCACCGGCGCGGCGCGCGCGCACGGCCGCTGCCAGGCTGTGCAGCACCGGTACGCTCGTGTCCCAGCCCATGCAGCCGTCGGTGATACTCTGGCCGTAGGTGGCGGGGACGCCCGGTTTCAGGTCTTGCCGCCCATCGACCAGGAAGCTCTCCATCAGGACGCCGATGATCCCTGTCTGACCGGCGGCGACCTGTTCGGCGATTTCGTGCGCGACGATCGGCTGGCGACGATAGTCCTTGTTGCTGTTGCCGTGGCTCGTATCGATCATCAATCGCCGCGGCAGGCCATTGGCGTGCAATGTCGTCAGGACGCTGGCGACACTCGCGGCGTCGTAGTTCGTGCCGGTGGTGCCGCCGCGCAGGATCACATGGCCGTCCTGGTTGCCGCGCGTCACGACGATCGCCGCGAGCCCTTCCTCCGTGACACCGAGGAACTGGTGCGGGTAGGCGGCGGCGCGCACCGCATCGACGGCCATCTGGATCCCGCCGCCTGTGCCGTTCTTGAACCCGACCGGCATCGAGAGGCCGGAGGCGACCTCGCGGTGGACCTGGCTCTCGGTGGTCCGCGCGCCGATCGCGCTCCAGGTGACGGCGTCGGCGAAATATTGCGGCGAGATCGGGTCGAGGAATTCGCAGCCCGCGGGCAACCCGAGGGCCAGGATGTCGAGCAAGATCCGCCGGGCGAGGCGCAGCCCGGTATTCACGGCGAAGCTTTCGTCGTGGTTGGGGTCGTTGATCAGCCCTTTCCAACCCACGGTGGTGCGCGGCTTCTCGAAATAGACGCGCATGATGATCCGCAGATCGGCGGAAAGCTCACCCGCGAGGGTGGCGAGCCGCTGGGCATAATCGAGCGCGGCGACCGGGTCGTGGATCGAGCAGGGGCCGACGACCACAATCAGGCGATCATCCGACCCATCGAGGATGGCGACCGTCTCGTCGCGCGACTGGCTGACGGTGCGTGCCGCCGCCGCGGTCAGCGGCAACTCTTCGAGCAGGATCGCCGGGGAGACCAGCGGGCGATTCTCCACAACGCGCAGATTGCGGGTGAGCGGCACCGTATCCTGACTATCGGTGACGACCTCGGCCACCCCTGGCAGGGCCGCGAGCGCCACTTTCAGCGTCGCGTCTGCCGCGCCGGTGATCGCGACGATCGTATGGGCCGCGCCGGTCAGCACGTCCGCAGTCAGGCCGACGGCGCGCACCTGCTCCCCGACTCTCTGTGTCGCGCCGGCGTCCGCACCTGGCTCCATCAGCACTAGCATCCCGTGTTTTCTCCTCACCCGCGTGCCGAGCGCGCCGATCGGCTGCACGCCGAGCCCGTGTCACACCCTACGGCACGCGGCAGTTATCTGTGGTTACGTCATCAGCAGTGTAGTAGTGCGCGTGGAGGGTCGTCAAGGAGGGGGGCGGGGCTGTGCGAGCGTATGCGTGAGCGGTCATTGCCCCTGCAAGGGGATTCCGGCAACGCCCCGCGCATAAGTCCGGGCGAGATGGTACGGGCGCGATCTGTCCGGCGTCCGGGGGGAGCAGGGCTCGTCCTCCGTGCCGCCGCCCTATCTAGCCGAGCAACTGCTCCATGATGATCACATCGACCCACTTGCCGTCGATCAAGCCTTGCTCGTGGTAGATCCCGACCGTCGTGAAGCCATGGCGCTCGTAGAGGCGCATACCGGGCGCATTCGTGGGGAACGCCGCCAGGACCATCTTGTGATATCCCAACGCGCGGGCGCGCGTTTCGAGCGCGCCGAGGAGGGCGTCGCCGATCCCGCGCCCGCGTTGCTCGCGGGCGACATAGAGCGAGAAATCAACGACGTGGTCGTAGACCGGGCGCGGGTTGAAGGGATTGAGCGAGCCCCAGCCGACGACCGCACCGGCATCATCGGTGGCGACGAGAACGGGGTGGCGCGGTCCGCGTGCGGCCAGCCATGCGGCGCGCTCCTCGACGCTGCGCTCCTCGGTTTCGAGGGTCGCCACGCGATCCTCGATCCCCTGATTGTAGATGCGGGTGATCGTCGGCGCGTCGGCGCTAGTCGCTTCGCGAATCCTCATTGTCCCCTCCGTCGGCGTCGTTTCCACCATTCCCGACCAGGTGCGGGCACGCTGCCCGAGTCCGTTGAGGTACGCCCCGAGATATTCCAATGCTTTCGGATCGAGGCAATAATAGCGGTTCGGTCCCTCGCCGCTGGTTTGGATAATCCCGGCCCCGCGCAAGGCGGTCAGGTGATCGTGCAAACTCGACTGTGCCAATCCGAGTTCGTCCATCAGTTGCGGCGAGGTGCAATCTTTCCGTTCCGCCAGGATCTCGACGATGCGGAAGCGTGCCGGGCTCGCCAGGGCGCGCAGCATCTTGAGCGCGCGTGCCTCCGCCGCCGAATAGATCTGCTCTTGTCGGCGCATGATTTGTTGCCCCTTGCATTCGGCGAAGATACCCGCTAGAGTGGGCTGTATCGGATAACCGCGATTTTCCGGTATTTCGACGCCGTTGTCAAGCTATGAGGGGATGATGGCAGGGGAGGGGCACGCCGTAGCGGGCGAGGACGCGCGTCCGCGGGGGCCGTACTACGGCTGGTGGCTGCTGGGGGCGCTCTCCTGGGGGCAAGTCACATCCTGGGGGATCCTCTATTACGGCTTCTCGGTCTTTGTCGCGCCGATGGAGCGCGAACTCGGTTGGTCGCGCGCGGCGTTGACCGGAGCGTTCTCGCTGGCCCTGCTCTGTTCCGGATTTGCCGGGCCGGTCATCGGTCGCTGGGTCGATCGCCACGGCCCGCGCCTCCTGATGACGCTCGGCTCTATCGTGGCCGCATTGCTCCTATTCGCTTGGTCGCGGGTGGCGACCGAGCCGATCTTTCTCCTGATCTTCGTCGGTTTGGGGCTGGCGATGGCGGCGACCCTCTATGAGCCGGCCTTCGCGGCGATCGCCACTTGGTTCTCGCGGTATCGTGCCCGCGCCCTGACGATCATCACCTTCGTCGGCGGCTTCGCCAGCGTGATCTATATCCCGTTGATCTCCCGGCTCGTGAATACCTATGGTTGGCGGCGGGCGCTGCTGATCCTCGCCGTCATGCTGGCGATCTTGACGATCCCGCCGCACGCCCTCATCCTGCGGCGCAGGCCGGAGGACCTGGGGCTGGTGCCCGACGGCGGCCCTGGCCCGGCCCAGGCGAACGGGGCGTCAACCGCCGAGGCGAGCGTGTCGGCGAAGAACGCCCTTCGTAGCGGCTCGTTTCGCTGGTTGACGATCGGCTTCTGCCTGGCCTTCTTCGCCAACGTCGCCGTGACCGTGCATCTGATCCCGTACCTCACCGATCACGGATTCTCGCCCGCCTTCGCCGCTTCCGCCGCCGGGCTGATCGGGATCCTCGCGTTGCCGGGGCGGCTGCTGTTCACCCCGCTAGGCGGGCGCGTGCCACGCCGGTTCGTGGCGGGGGGAATATTCGCGGTGCAGGCGGTCGGGATCGTTGTCCTCGTCCTCACCGGTACAACGGCGGGCGTCGTCGCGTTCGTGATCCTCTTCGGTATCGGTTTCGGGGCGATTACCCCGGCCCGCGCCGCGCTGGTGGCGGAACTCTACGGGCGGGCGAATTACGGCACCATTAGCGGCACGCTGGCGCTGTTCGTGACGGGGGCACGCGCGCTGGCCCCGGTGTCGGTCGGCTTGCTCTACGGGTTTTTCGGGCGCTATGAGCCGGTATTCTGGATCGTGGTCGGGGTTGCGCTGCTGGCGACCGGTGCGATCACGCTTGTTGACGACCGAGGACCGGTCCCCGTGCCGCATGCTGCGTGAACGACGTTTTTCAGGTGACCGCGACCGTATCAGTAATCGTCGTCGTCGGAACCGTCGGGCTGTGCCAATGGGAGATCGAGGCGGAAGGTGCTGCCGGACCCTGGCTCGCTCTCGACCGTCAATGTGCCGGCGCTATGGAGCGCGATCTGCTGCGCAATGAACAGGCCGAGACCGAGGCCGCTGCCACTGCCGCCGGTGGTACGATAGAATCGCTCGAAGATCCGTGTCTGTTCCTCCGGCGCGATGCCGACCCCGAAATCGTGGACGGAGAGCCGGGCACCGTCGCCGTATCGCTCGACCGTCACCTCAATCCGATCGGCGAGCGGGCTGGCTTTCGCGGCGTTGCTGAGCAGATTGCCCAGCAATTGTTGGATCCGTTGCGGGTCGGCGCGAACGATCAGCGGCTCGTCGGGGAGTGCCAAGGTGATCCGGTGTGTGCCGAAATTCGGCTGTTGCTGCTCCACCGCGACCTTGATGGTCGGCACCAGGTCGAAAACGGTCGGCTCCAGTTGGAGTGTGCCTCGCTGCATCCGCGAAACGTCGGAGAGATCGCCGATCAGGTGGCCGATACGGTCGGCCTGCTGCTCGATGACGCGCAGATGTTTCGCGGCGCGGCGCAGCGGCTGATCATCGGACTCGATCGCGCGTATGGCGAGCTGGGCGAAACCCTTGATCGAGGTGAGCGGCGACTTGATCTCGTGGGAGATCAGGGAGAGGAAGCTGTCTCTATCCTTGTCCGTCTGTCGCCGTGCGTCGCTGTCGCGCACGAAGATAATCGCGCCGCCGATTCGATCCGGCGCAACAACGAGCGGCACACCACCCAGGTGCCGCTCGACCTCGCTAGCGGCACCGTCGGCGATGACGAGTGAGTCGATAGCGACAGGCTGACCGGAGAGGAGTGGCGCGACGAAGTCGCCGACCGGGTCGAACGGTTGACCAGTGCCGCGCCGCGCTCCGGATGCACGCAGGATCTCCCCGAACTGACACCACCGCGCTTCACCCGTGACATTGAGCAACTGCCGACCGGCGGGATTGACGCCCTGAATTATCCCCTGGTGATCGAGGATAAATATCCCCTCGGTGAGCCCATCGATCAGGGTCGCCACGGTGTGGTCGTGGGTAAGCAGATCATGTTGCTCGGCCGATGGCGATGATGTCCGCAGCATCGTAACGATGATCCGTTCGACCGCACCGCCATCGCCACGAGTCGGTTGACATTGCCAATCCCAAGAGATCGCTGGCACGGTGTCTTGTTGTGCGACCGGTACGGCGAATGGCACCGCGCGAACAGTTCGCGCGGTGCCGTCAACGATGGACGCCCGTAAATGTGGCGCGACCAACGCGCTGGCTGAGGGTGACAGCCCGCTGTCCCAGGGCGCGCCGATGAGCGGGTTGGCCCCTGCTGGGAACAGGTCGCGATACGCACGATTGTGCGCGAGGAGGGGCCAGGTCGCCTGGCCTGCGTCGAGGATGATCGCCGCCTCGCGGATCTGATCGAGCAATATTTGTTGTATGTCACCCGCCAGTTGCACCACGAATACCTGACCATCGACTATCCGCGCCACCACGTCGATGACGATATCGCCGACTCTTTCGCAAGTCGCGTGCCGACCGTACGGTCGGATAGGCGCGTTATCGAGGGCTCTCGCGAGCTTGCTGGTAACTGCCCGCGGCGAGTAGCGGCACCGCCGTGCGGCGTGTAACAATCGCTTCGTCCGCTCATTGTGCCTGGAGTGGCGCGAAAATCAGGCAGACTCTTCGCGCAGCAATCGTTGTAAGGCCGCGCCATGTTCCTTGAGCCAGTGCTGGTGCGTCCGATAGTCGGGACAATACGCGGCAACGATCGCCCAGAAGCGGGGGCTGTGATTCAGCTCGCGCCGGTGGGCGAGTTCGTGGATGACAACGTAATCGAGGACCGCCGGCGGGGCCAGGATCAAGCGCCAACTGAAGTTGAGCCCGCCGAGCGACGAGCAACTACCCCACCGCGAGCGACCGTCGCGGATCGTCAGGCGCGTATAGGTGACGCCAATACTCGCGGCGAACTCCCGAACGCGGAGTCCGATGATCCGACGCGCTTCACCACGATACCACCGTTCGAGGAGCGGCTCTAGCCGCTTCTCCCGATGTGAGCAAACGACGGTGAGGGTGTGTTGCGCTTCATCGCGGATCACGCTAGGTTTGTCGGCGTTGCGCGCACCGACGATGAGACGGTAGACCTGCCCGCGATAGGGGAGGGGTGCGCCCGCACCGAGCGGTGCCTGTGTCGGTGGTATTTGGCCCCGGACTCGATCGAGCGCGCCCACGACCCACGCCGCCTTGCCCGACAGGAGGGCGGAAATATCGGGCAAGCGACCGCGTGCCGGGAGGACCACCTCGAGCCCGCGCGCGGGGGTGACGCGCAGCCCGATCCTCTTTGCCCTCGGGCTACGGCGCACGGTGTAGGATACCTCGCGCCCGGCGAGGGTGATCGTTTGCGGGGCGGGTGGGCCATCTGGCATCGTATCGGGTTACTCCATCGGGAGAGTCGGGAGAGATGGTTGCGCCACGGAGCGCGCAGGGTGTATCAAGGTGAACACGAGCAGGAACGACCAAACGAGCGGCAGCGTGGCCCGAGCGTGAGCGGATAGCGCCGGGTCGAGCGGTAAGCCGAGGGAAGGGAGGCGGGAAAGGCGTAGCATCTCGCTCGGGCGTTGGCAACATATCCTCTGGCTTGTGGCGGGCCTGGGGGCGTAGGCGGGGGCGGGCAAGGAATGTTGCCCGCCCCCGTCTCCTTGCCTGCTTGTAGCGACGGCTACATCAGCAGCGCCAGCGGATTTTCCAGCAAGCGCCGGATCTCCGAGACGAACTGTGCCCCTTCGGCACCATCGGTCAGGCGGTGGTCGGCGGAAAGGGTGACGTTCATCCGATCGCGGATGGCGATCTGACCGTCCACCACGACCGCTTTTTGGGTCGATGACCCGACCGCCAGCGCCGCCGCCTGGGGTGCCGTGACGATGGCGATGAACGTCTCGACGCCGAATGGGCCGAGGTTGCTGACGGTGAAGGTGCCGCCCGAGTATTCCGCCGGGGTGACCTTGCCCTCGCGGGCGCGGCTCACGAGATCGTTCGCCTCGCGGGCGACCGTGCCGAGCGATTTTTTATCGACGCCGCGCACGACCGGGGCGATCAGCCCTTCCTTCAACGCGACGGCGATGCTGATGTTGATCTCGTCGTGCATGATGATGTGGTCGCCGCCGAACGACGAGTTGAGGTTCGGGAATTTGGCGAGCGCAAGTCCGGCCGCTTTCACGATCATGTCGTTGACGGTGATCTTGTACCCATCCGCGGCGGCTGCCTCGTTCAGTCGTTTGCGCCAGGCCAGCGCCTCGGTCATGTCCACTTCCACCGAGACGTAGAAGTGCGGGATGGTTGTTTTGCTGAGGACCATTTGCTTGGCGATCGCGTTACGCATCCGGGTCAGCGGCACCTGTCGGTCGCTGGCACCGGCCTGCGGCGCGGCGGCGTGCGTCGGCGCGGGGGCTTCCGCCTGTTGCGACGTGGGCAAGGCGACGGGCTGTGGCTGAGGCGCGGCCTGGGGCTGCTTCAGCGCCGCTTCGACATCCTCACGGACGATCCGTCCGTTCGGGCCGCTGCCGCGCACCTGGCGCAGATCGATCTCGTGTTCCTGCGCGATGCGGCGCGCGAGCGGCGATGCCTTGATCCGGTCGCCCGTCCCGCTGGCGGTCGGTGCCGTCGTCGCCTCCGCCTGCTGCGGTTGGGTCTCCTCGGCGATCACGCCGTGCGTCGATTCGCCACCTTCGGAGCGGCCCTGCATCGCGGGGGCGGTGGCGGCTGCCTGTTGCTGAACGATCGGTGCCGCTGTCGCCTCGGTGTCCGTCGCGGAGCTCTCCCCCGCGCCGGTAATCGTGGCGATCGGCTTGCCGATCGCCACGCTCTCCCCTTCGCCCGCGATCCGCTTGCTGAGCGTCCCCGCGTATTCGGCGGTGAGTTCGAGGGTCGCCTTATCCGTCTCGATCTCGACCAGCGGCTCATCCTTGGCAACCGTATCGCCTTCGGCCTTGAGCCACTTGACGACCGTCCCCTCTTCCATCGCGTCGCCCATCTTGGGCATGATCACGGTGGGCATCGTTGGCACCTCCAAGTTAGTAGCCAGTAGCCAGTAGTCAGTAGTCAGTGTGGTGTTGGTGATGGTTGCTCGTCGAACGAACCACGAGGTGCTGGTGGCGAGCAACTGACTACTGGCAACTGACTACTGACTACTACCGGTAAAGGACGCGATTGACGGCGTCGCTGATCTGTTTTTCGCTGGGGAACGCGGCGATTTCGAGGTTCCGGGCGTAGGGCGCGGGTACCTCGGCACCGCTGACCCGCTCGACCGGCGCGTCGAGATCGTCGAACGCCTGCTCCTGGATGATCGCCGCGACCTCGCTAGCCACGCTGAAGTAGCGCCATTGCTCCTGCACCACGACCGCGCGATGGGTCTTGCGGACCGAAGCGACGATCCCCTCGGCGTCAAAGGGGCGGATCGAGCGGAGATCGATGACCTCGGCGTTGATGCCTTCCTCCTCGGCCAGCTTTTCGGCCACGCGCAGCAGGATATTGACCTGCCGACCGTAGCTGATCAGGCTGACGTCGGTCCCTTCGCGGGCGACGCGCACCTCGCCGAACGGGACGGTGTACTCCCCCTCGGGCACCTCGCCCTTCGTGCCGTAAAGGGCACCGGCTTCGAGGAAGAGGACCGGATTTGGGTCGCGGATCGCGGTCAGCATCATCCCCTTCACGTCGTACGGCGTGGCCGGGGTGACGACCTTGATGCCCGGGAAGTGGCCGTAGAACCCTTCGAGACTATGGGTGTGCTGCGCGGAGAGCTGGACACCGCCGCCATTGGGGCCGCGGATGACGAGCGGAATCGAGACTTGCCCGCCGGAGAAGTAGCGGATCTTCGCCGCGTTTTGCAGGATCTGATCGGCGGCCTGGAACGAGAAGTTCCAGGTCATCATCTCAACGATCGGGCGCATCCCGAGCATCGCCATCCCGATCGCCGCGCCGGTGAAGCCACCTTCCGCGATCGGGGTGTCCATGACCCGTTTCGGCCCGAACCGATTGAGCAGGCCATCGGTGATCAGGTGCGTACCGCCGTAGACGCCGATATCCTCGCCCATGATCACGACCGACTCGTCGCGCTCCATCTCGTCGGCCATCGCGGCGCGTAGGGCCTCGCGGTAGGTCAGCGTAGGCATCAAAATCCCTCAAGTGAGTCGGCAGTCCGTAGTCCGTAGTCCGTAGTAGCTCCGGGGGCTAGCGAGCGCCTTGCTCATCCCTGAAGCTCTACGGACTACGGACTACGGACTACGGACTATCTAATCGACGTAGACATCCGTGGTGAGTTCGTCCAGCGACGGCTCGGGGCTGTCCTCGGCGAATTTCACCGCTTCGTCAACGATCGCCTTGGCCTCGTTCTCGATCGCGTTGATCTGGTCCTCATCGGCGGCACCGGTATCGAGCAGCTTCTGTTCGAGCAAACCGATCGGGTCGCGCTTGCGCCACTCCTGAATCTCTTCCTTGGTGCGGTAGCGCTCGATGAAGTCGGCCGCGCCGTGCGGTACGGTGCGATAAGTGTTGACCTCGATAGCATAGGGGACGCCGCTTTCGCGCACGCGCTTGGTCGCGCGGCGGGCGCAGGCGATCACCGCCTCGACATCCATCCCATCGACCTTCTCGTGCTCGATCCCGTAGGAGTCGAACTTGTTCCCGAGGTCGGTCATCGCCGTGGCGCGCTCGATGCTGGTGCCCATCCCGTAGCGATTGTTCTCCAGGATGAACAGGCAGGGGCTGAGCCCTTGCTTGCCCCAGAGCCCGGCGAGGTTGGTCCCCTCATGGAAGGCTCCGTTATGAATCGCGCCATCGCCGAAGTAGAGCTGGACGATATTGTCCTTCCCCTCGTACGCGAGCGCGTAGGCCATCCCGACGCCGAGCGGGATATGCCCGCCGACGATCCCGTAGCCGCCCATCAGGCCGCGATCGACATCGAAGAGGTGCATCGAGCCGCCCTTGCCCTTGACCAGGCCGGTGCCCTTGCCGAAGAGTTCGGCCATGACCGCCTTCGGGGCAGAGCCAAGCAGGAGCGCGTGCGCGTGGTCACGATAGGCCGTGATGATCCGGTCGCCCTCTTGGTACGCTTCGAGGAAACCGGTCGCCACCGCTTCCTGCCCGATGTAGAGGTGGAGATAGCCACCGATCTGGCCTTTGCGGAAGGCGCGCTGGCACGCTTCCTCGAAATGTCGGATGAGGATCATCTTGCGATAGAGTTCGAGCAGCTGCTCGGCGCTCAGCGCGGACGTGGGACGTTCCGTCGCGCTGTCCTTCTCCGCGCCGGAGTCGGCGTCTCGCGAGCGCGACTGCGTCGCCCTGGCCTCGCCTGTCACCGCCATTCTGTCCTCCTCGGTCGTGGCACGCGGTGCGCCAGCGTCCGCTTAAGTTCCGGGGCTGGCGCGTGGCATCAATCGCCGTGCCGACGCCCCGATCGTTCTCAGTAGAACGATAGCCGAATTAGCGTATGGGGTCAAATGTTTTGTTGATGGTGATTGGCAAAGATCTATCGCGGCTGAACGAAGTGGAGGGGGACGCCGCGGGGCTGGCTGACGATGAAGTGGCCCGGGGCGGCGGTCTGAGCCGCCGCCCCGGGCCGGTGAGCAAGGTTAAGCGGGGCGTTCGGGGATGAACGGGATCTCTGGATCGCGCCGGTTGGGATCGGGGTTGACCTCGGCTGAGGGGAGACCGGAGCCAAGCCCGGTCATATCATTGCGTACACCCATCAGGGCGCTGTCCTGCTGGGCGGCGAGATTGGTGCGCAGTGCTTCCTCCGCAGAGGCGGTCAGCGGCATCCCGCACTTCACGCACTTGTCCTGGCCTTCGGGGTTGATCGTGCCGCAGTTGCTGCAACGCTCCTCGTTGGTGCTCATCGGTACCTCCCACCTGCCCATTTTCGCCGCACGGCTCACTGGAACTGTGCTATCGCTGCACGTCTAGGGTGCAAGAAGGGTGCCAGCATCGCGACGCCAGCATCGGCCAAACGGGGGAGGGGACGATTGGTACGAACGGTTGGGCGGAGTTCACCCTATCAGGGGGTCGTGTGGCACGATGCTGGCTGGTATCCTCGACGGTATTGACGAGTCCGATTCGGAACTATTTTGGTCGTGCAGTTTCGGTACCTCTTCATGGATGTATGCAGATGTATGGACCGAAAAGGGAGAAGCGGGTGATTACCAGGCGACAGTTATTGAAGCTCGGGGCGTTTGGTCCCGGTGCCGCGCTGGCATTCACTGTCCTGGGGCTGGGCGTTGTGCGCGGCGAGCCGAAGTCGGGGCTGTCATCGGCGGCGGATACGCATGCCGGGCATAGTGCGGCGACAACCGGACGAATCGTGGCCGCGCCAGTGGCAAGCCCGCAGTTTCGCCCTTTCGCCGCGCCCCTGCCGATTCCGCCGACCCTGGCACCGACGTCCAGCGATGCGACGACCGATTATTACGATCTGACGATGCGCGAGAATCAGGTCGAGATCTTACCGGGGCTGAAAACCGCCATTTGGGGTTTCGATGGCGCCTTTCCCGGCCCAACGATCCGGGCGGTGCGGGGGCGGCAGGTGGTGATACGGCAGACGAACGGCTTGCCGGAGGAGATGAGTGTCCATCTGCACGGCGGGCATCAGTCGGCCGATTCCGATGGACACCCGAGCGACCCGATCGCCCCCGGCGCGACGCGCGCGTATCGTTATCCCAACGCACAACCGGCGGCGACCCTGTGGTATCACGACCACGCGATGATGAAAACCGCCCCGCATATCTGGAAAGGGCTGGCCGGATTCTATCTTCTGGATGATCCGGGGGAGGCGGCGCTGAATCTGCCGAGCGGCGACTACGATATCCCGCTGCTGATTCAGGATCGGCGCTTCAATGTCGACGGCTCATTCTATTACCCATCTGCGGGCTCACCGAGCTCACTCAATGGGTTCTCCGGGGATGTGCTGCTGGTCAACGGTGCCCCGCAGCCGTTCCTGGCGGTGGCGAATCGGAAATATCGCTTTCGGCTGCTGAATGGCTCCAATGCCCAGGGCTATACCTTCGCCTTGCGGCAGGGCGACCAGACGGTGCCGCTGACGCAGATCGCCAGCGACGGCGGTTTATTGCCCGCGCCGGTGGTACGCGAGGCACTGACCCTCTGGCAGGCCGAACGCGCGGAGATCGTGATCGACTTCTCGCAATTCCCGATCGGCACGCAACTGACGCTGATGAACACCGCTGGCGCGCCCGGCCTGGATACGGTGATGCGCTTCGACGTGGTCCGCGCCGAGGCCGACCCGAGTCGCTTGCCCGCCGCTCTGCGGCCATTCACGCCACTCGACCCGGCCACCGCGACGGAGACCAGGACGTTTTACACCGCGCTCGATCAGATCACCGGTAAGTGGACGATCAGCGGCAACACCTACGATGCGGCGCGGATCGACGCCCGGCCGATCCTCGGCACCACGGAGATCTGGCAATTCGTGAACGTGGATACGATCGTGCATCCGATGCACCTCCACCACTCGCCGCTGCAGATCCTCGACCGCAATGGCGTCGCCCCCTCGGCGACGAGCGGCGAGGTCGGCTGGAAAGATACCGTGGCGGTACAGGCCGGTGAGACGGTGCGGGTGCTCGTCCGCTTCACCAACTATCTCGGCACCTACGTTTTCCACTGCCACCATCTGGAGCATGAAGACCACGACATGATGGGGCAGTTCGAGGTCATCTACCGTCGCGGTGAGATTCCGCGTAAGCGCGGCAACAAGACCGATCTGGGCGAGTAGGCGAACAGGCAACGGGCGACGCGCGAAGGGGCGGGATGGTCGAGAGAACTATCCCGCCCCCGCTGCATTAACGCTGGGAGAGGGTGACGCAGATGACGCCGACCACGATCAGCGTCGCGCCGAGGGCGGTGCGGCGGGTGATCGCTTCGCTGTGGCGCAGGAAGACCCGCACCAGGAAGACGGTAATCAGCGGATAGGTGCTGCTGATCGGCGCGACGACGACGACCGGCAGTTGCGAGAGGGCGAAGGTATTCGAGCCGAAGCCGAGGAGCGCGGTACACCCCGACGCGAGAACGAAGAGGATCGCGCACCGGTCCGGTCGCCACTCCGGCCCTTGACTGCGCCACGCCATGAACGCGAGCGGCAGGATCGCCAGGAGGCCCGCCGTCAGGGCGATCGTGATCCCGGTGAGGACCGAGCCGTACTCGCGCAGCCCGATCTTCAGCAACGGTGCCGCGGTGCCATAACAGAGGGCTCCGCCGAAGGCGAACGTATACCCGAGCCGGTCGTGTCGGCTTGTCGCGCTCATCCGCTCACGACCAGCATCACGCCGCCGACGGAGAGGAGGACGCCGATGAGCAGGAGTGGCGTCACCTGTTCGCCGGCGAGGATGACGGCCAGCGTGATCGACACCAGCGGCGAGGTCGCCAGCAAGGCGGAGGTGCGCGCCGCGCCGAGACGTTTCGTGGCCCGGAAGTTCAGTTGTCGCCCGAGCAGGAAGTTGATCAGCCCGATCAACCCGAACCAGGCGACCCCGGCGAGCGGGAACCGCGCCGGGCCGACGAAGGCGATGGCGATCAGGCAAATGGTGAGGCTGGCGCAGAGGGAGATGCCGGTGGCGAGGGCCGGCGGCATCGTGCGTAGCCCCTGACGCGCCAGGACCGAGTCGGTGCCCCACCCGAGCGCGGCCAGGAGCGCGCCAAGAAAACCCATAAGACCCCCAGGCGTAATGACGAATAACGAATGACGAGTGACGAATAAGTACGAACTACGAAGTACGAACTACGAAGTGAAGTAGCGCGCGGACAGGACGCTGTAACGGCAAGCTGCCCGAGTGACTGTGAAGCGAGTTACCCCTTGACCTCGCGATAGACGCGCGCCAGCTCGGGCAGGAACGCGCAGTAGGCGCGGCGGGCGGCGGCGAAGGCCGGGAGTAGGTATGACTCGTTCGGCGCGTGGACGTTGTCCCCCGGCATCCCCCAGGAGAAGAAGATCAGGTCGGCTCCGACCTCGGTCTGCAATGTCTCGGCGATCGGCAAGGTGCCACCGGCGCGGATGGCGAGCGGATCTTTACCGTAGAGATCGCGCAGGACGTGCTCGGCGGCATCGAGCGCCGGGTGATCGGGCGAGACGGCGAATGGCCGCGCCGCGCCGCCGAAACGCCGCATGGAGACGGTCGCACCCGGCGGGCAATGTTTGGCGATGTGGCCCTCGATCAGGTCGAGGACCGCGCCGGGCTCCTGGTTCGGGACGAGTCGGCAGGTGATCTTCGCGTGGGCCTCGCAGGGGGTGACGGTTTTGAGTCCTTCGCCGTTGAAGCCGCCCCAGATCCCATTGAGGTCGAGCGAAGGGCGCGCCCAGCGCCGTTCGAGCGCGGAGTAGCCCGGCTCGCCCCAGAGGGCCGGCAGCGCCAGCTCGCGGCGATACTCGTCCTCATCGAACGGGATCGCCGCGATCTGCGCGCGCTCCACCGCGGTCAGGTCGCGGATCGGGTCGTAAAAGCCGTCGATGGTGATCGTCCCGGCGTCGTCGTGCATCGTCGTGACGAGGCGGGCGAGGGCCTCGACGGCGTTCGGCGCGGCCATCCCGTGCTGGCCGGAGTGCAGATCGGTATTCGCCGTGCGGAGGTCAACCTGGCAGGCGGCGATCCCCTTCGAGGCGACCGTGAGCGAGGGCTGATCCGGTCCCCACATCCCGCCGTCGGCGCAGATGGCGAAGTCGGCGCTCAGGCGCTCCCGATTGTCGCGGATGAAGCCGTGCAGGCTCGGCGAGCCGATCTCTTCCTCCCCCTCGAACATGCATTTGATCCCGATCGGCACGCCGCCGGTCGTGGCGATCAGCGCCTCGATCGCGGCGAGTGGCACGAACATGTTGCCTTTGTCGTCGGCCGCACCGCGCGCGTAGAGGCGTTCGCCGCGGATCGTCGGCTCGAACGGCGGTGTTTCCCAGAGATCGAGCGGATCGGGGGGCTGCACGTCGTAATGCCCGTAGAGGATCGCGGTCGGCGCGCCGGGCGGCGCGGGCCACTCGCCCCAGACGACCGGATTGCCGCCCGTGGGGAGGAGTTCGACGCCTTGTGCGCCGATTTCGCGCAAGCGCGTCGCTACCCATTCCGCCGCGCGTCGGACATCTCCGGCATGTTCGGGCAAGCTGCTGATACTCGGGATTCGCAGGAACTCGCGCAGGCGATCGAGTTGCGCGGCGTCATGTTCCTGGAGATAGGTTTCGCAGGCGTCGCTATGGGCCATCGGTGCCTCCCCGTTGTCGCGTCAGGATCCCGCGCGGTCTGTGACCGTGCCGCGGGCATCATAGCGCAACGGTTGGCGTGATGAGGGCTAAGGCGACGCTGATATTCGTCGGGAGTAGCCCCTGCGGCTTGACGAGGGCCGACGGACGATCGGCACAGACGTGGCCCGGATCGACCGCCAAAGTGGCGGTGAGGGGGTGATCCGGGCCGGGTAGGGGGTGGGGAAGTGGGGTGAGGTACGGAGTATGAGCGCGAGGCTCAGATGCTGTCGGTGTTGCGGAAGTCGAAGTAGGCCCAGGCGAGCATCACCATGATCAGGAGAAACACCACAATAACGGCCGTTGGCGACAGATCCATGCGTCACCTCGCTGGTGTGGTAGATGCTGTGGTGTTCGATAGAGCAAAGTGTACGTCTCGTGGGGATGAAATACCATCGTACTGGCACGAATATAGTACTGAAGTACTATAGGATTACATTGCGGAGGCTGCTTTTTCTCGTCACGGGCGGTGACAAGGGTTCGCGGCGAGAAAGACGTGACACCAGAGGAACGAGTCGGTCCGTTCATGGCACCGATATTGCGAACATCAGTTCTGTGTATTGGGGCTTTACCGTCGAGGAGGAAGACAAATGGCCGACCAGCAGCTACCAGAACAGAGCCAGAATCCGGTGAAGGATCCCGATCAGTGGACAACCGGCGATCAGCCGATGACGGGGCCGCAAGCCTCGTATCTCAAGACGCTCCTGCAGCAGGCGGGGAAGTCGGAAGAAGACCTCGATACGGGGTTGACTAAGGCCGAGGCGTCGAAGCTGATCGATCAACTCCAGGAAGAAACCGGTCGCGGCGCATAGACGCGGCGTGCGATGCTTTCGACGAAGCCCCGGATTATCTCCGGGGCTTCGTCGCGCCATGATCAGGCTGTGGACGGGTAAACGTCTCGAGATTGCCGCGAATCCCTCCCACGCGTGAAATGCCTGCTGCCTGACGCGGCGCTTATGCTTCATCAGCGATCTCGGCGCATGGAACGAAAGCTCCCGTCGCCGGCCGCCGCAAGTCGGCGTCGGGTTATACCGAAAGACGCCGACCGAAAGAACCGATGCTGTTGTCATACCATCGGGCGTGATACAATCGGGAGTGAAAGAAATCGCCGACCTTTGCTGCCTTCTCTGCGTTAATCGATCCGACCGTCGCCTCCTTCCTGCTCGGCTGGGGCGGGACTGTCAGGCGTAGCTACCGAGGAACGAACGCTTATGGCGACCGCCACGCCGTATCGTTGGGGTAAGTCCGCACCGCCCGGTT
Source organism: Thermomicrobiales bacterium (assembly GCA_036563365.1). Taxonomy (GTDB): domain Bacteria; phylum Chloroflexota; class Chloroflexia; order Thermomicrobiales; family CADCWN01; genus CADCWN01. The sequence goes on along the minus strand of DATCMP010000242.1, from coordinate 2,201 downwards.
CGACCCTTTGCCCGTATTGCGAAGTGGTCTACGCCGGTGGCGGTAATGGGACGCATTGCGCGACCTGCGGCACGAAGCTTGTGATCCTCCACACGAGTCTCGTCGCGGTCGAATCGTCGCCCGCAAGCGCGCCGGTGCCCATGCCCCTGGTGCGCCCGGAGCGCCCGGAGCCGCCGACCTTTCGGCAGGGCTTCTTCTCAGGCTTTACGCGAATGGCGCGCTTGCGCTGGCTTATGCCGCTCTGGGCGACGATCCTGACGATTGCCGCGGCGTTGACGCTCGATCGCCTGATCCTCCCCCCGCACCGCTTGACGTCGAGCACCGATATTGCGCCATTGCTGACGCTCGGTTCGGGCCGCATCGCCGCCTTCCTCGCCCTCACCGCCGTCGTGAGCTTTTGTGGCGGCTTGGTGCTCGGGCGGATCTTGCGACAGCTGCGATTCCCGGCTGCGGTCCTCGGCGGCAGCGCGATCGCGTTCGCACACCTCAGCTTCACCGAACTCACCCCGACGACATTTGTCGTCGTCCTCGCCCACCCGTTCCTCTGGGTCTGCGGGGCGCTTCTGATGGGGCGTTGGCTGGATCGCAAGTCGAGGCTGGGGAGGGTGTGAGTCACGAGGGGTCAGCTTCGCTGATGCGTCATCGCCGACAGCGCACCTCCTCGCGACCCACGCCCCAGGCTCCCGACTCCGTTAAACGAAATCGTAGTCGAGTTGAACCCGCGCGCCCTGCTCGTCGTGCATGAAGGTTACCGCGCCGCGTAAACCTGTCAGCGCACCGGTTGCCGAGCCGGGGACGATCTCGCCGAACGGGCGCTGTTCCGGGCCATCGACGATCCCGCCGTGCTGGATCACGAACGTGCCTTCGCGCCCGGCGAGGGTGCCGGTCACGCGCTCCTGACCGGTATAGGCGGCGTGAGCGTCGTCGATCTTGCAGAGCAAGAGCTCGGCGACGCTCGTGGCGTCGAGCTCGCCCGCGAATTTCTTCTTCACCGTCGCGCGAGCCATTTCCGGCAGTGTGCCGGGCTCCGAGTAGGACACTTGCTCCCAAGACGTTATCGCGAACGTGACTACCACTTGCGTACTCATGGGAATACCCCCTTCCGATCTCTCTGCTATCGCGCCCTGCCAGCGAGCCCGAGCCGATCATAGCGCTAGTAGCTGACAGATAGGGGCAGGAATTGCGCGCGGTGGGTCGCGGGACGTGCTTATGCGGGATGTAGCGATGACCTACCGCCGCGCGACCCGACGATAGTTTAGATGCCGATTCGCGAGCGGAACTCGGGGACGCCCCGGACGCCGGGACGGAGTCGGAAGAGGGCACCCGACCCGGGGCCGTTGCTCGCTTTGTCATGTCCGCCGGCGGTCGTGACGTAGAGATCGGCATAATCCGGCCCGCCGAAAACCGCGCTGGAAACCTTACGCGCGGGGAAGGTGACCCGCAGGAGCTCGCTGCCATCCGGGGCGTAGCGGACGAGGACGCCGCCATCCCAGCGCGCCGACCAGACGCAGCCTTCGGCATCGACGGTCATCCCATCCGGCATCCCCTCCTCGCCCTTACCATTAAGATCGAGGAACAGCCGCCCATTGCCGATCGCGCCGGTCGCCGCATCGAAGTCGAAGAGGGTGATCGTCTTTTTCGATGTATCGGTATGGTAGAGGCCACGACGATCCGGGGTGAAGCCGAGGCCATTCGAGATGGTTACCCCTTCGAGTAGGGTGGTCAGGGTGCCGTCGGGGTCGAGCCGGTAGAGGCGACCGGCGTGGGTGTCGGTTGGCATCGTGCCACAGAAGACCCGGCCACCGGGCGCGGCGATCACATCGTTGAAGCGCCCATCGGCTTCCGCCGCGATCTCCGGGATGACCGTCGTGACGTCGCCATCGCGCAAGATGCTGACCGCCCCGCGCGCCCCGAAGAGGAGCAATGCCCCATCCTCCTGGAACGTGAAGCCGCCGAGCGCCTCGGTTCCTTGATAGCACTGCTCGTGCTGGCCGGTCGCCGGATCGTAACGAAAGATTTTGCCGGGCGGGATGTCAACCCAGTAGAGCCGCTGTTCCTCGGGGTGCCACAACGGCCCCTCCCCGGTCACGCAGGCATAATCGGCGATCAGTTCTGGCTCCATCGGCGCTCCTTTCAGTAGTCGGTACTCGGTAGTCGTGAGTCGTGAGTCGTGAGTCGTGAGCGGCTGGGCGGTGGAGTTA